>DATEAE010000150.1:0-3659 GCA_035288505.1 Candidatus Nanoarchaeia archaeon | reverse complement strand
AAGCGCTGTGTTTGGCACAGGAGGTAGTCAGCTGACCAGCAATCAACTGAAAGAGGTTACGGATAAAGCGCAATACACTGTGAATGCAGCAGCGGATGGAACTTTTGAATTCAAAGATGTCAATTTTGAACATCCTGGTTTTGGACTTGAAGAGACTGCGCCGGAAGAAATTCCTTCAGGTACTAAGATTGAAGAGCAGCGCGGTTCAACTGATGTTGATGAAAGAAACGTCCGTGTTCTTATCGTTGTTGTTGACGCCGTTGGACTGAGCAATAGCCGTTCGTATTCGGTGAACATCGGAACCTGTTTCAGCGGTTTTGGCGTGAGCATCGGTGTCTTGCCTGAGTACCAGGCTCCCAGCATATTAAGTCCGAATCGATTGGACACCGGTACAGAAATTGTTTCGTTTGTATTAAGTACAGACTATAAAGGAAGCGCACAGAATAACAAACTTGATCCAAAAGCGAAGGTGCGCGATGATGATTACTATCAAATTACTGATGTGACGCTGGTGCCATTGTGTCGCGAAAGTCCTTTCCTTGAGAGTCACGAAAGTTATCAGTTCGCATGTCAAATTGTTGGTCGGCGTCCTGTACTGAAACGTGCAATCAATGTCGAGCACAGTAACTGGTATTTCCGATACAATCTTGGAAGCTCTGACAAATTTACTAAGTTTGATGAAGAATTCTGGAAAAAAACGTTGAATAACGAACTGCGTTTTCCATTTGAAATTACGGTCAATTATGACGAAAAGCTACCGGGCAAACAACCTGAGTCTAAATCTGTCAAACTCTGTCGTGATGTGGTGTATTTCGTTGATGTCCCAGTTGACCCGCGCAAAGTGTTGCCCGACGGATTATTGCATGACGCACAGAAATTAACGAATCAGACAATTATGCTATTGAATGATATCATTCCGACGGTTGAGAAAATTACTCGATACGCTGGCATTGGCTGTCTTGGAAGTTTTGGGTTGCGAACTGTTGTGCAGGTGTATCGACGGTTTATGCAACGGTTTGAATATATTCAATGTAAGGGTATTGGTGGCTTTACAAGCATTGTGCCTAGTGGAAAAGAAAATTGTCCTGTTCAAAATGATGACCAGATTGACCATTGTTTTTTTATGAAGGATGGAACAGAATCTCCATATCCAGATAAAAAATACTTGAGTACAGACAAGCGATGGAATTGCGCAAATGTGAAAGATAAAGAGGCTGCTGATGGCAAGATTACAGAGCGTGGTGAACATCTCAAAGTTGATTTTGAAAGCGAAGAAACCAAAGCAAAGCAGTATTTCAGCGGAACTATTAGTGCATGGCAAACTGAAATGAAGTTGTATCAGCTCTATCGTTATATCTGTGACCGGGCGTTTTGTCATTCTGCACCTGCGAAATGGACACAAGACAAGACGTTAGCATTCATTCAGAAAAAAGAGTATGAACAACGTGAGTGTCCTGCGCCGGCGAGTCGATATTTAGTAAAAGTTGACAATTGTGTTGCAGAGTTGGCGAAGCAGCAAAATGTGAAGCCAGAAGATGTGGTTACAGCGCGCAGAGATCTTTTTGATGGAAATCCTCCGTGTTTTCGCATGGGTCAGGCGATTTATGTTGTTAAAAAAGAAGCTGCAGATACTGATTCTGGACTTAGGTATGGCACCCTCGAACGTGTAGATAAGAGCAAAACGCTTTCAACACGTAATCAATTGGAGCCCCAGCCGAGCGAACTTGTTGCAGTGCTTGAGCCAGCAGGATGGCGGACTGCAGATATAAAAAGCTGTAAGCAAACGTGTGATCAAATCTATGGAAAAGATAACGCTAAATTGTTGTGTGATGATCCGAAAAAACCTACTCGAAAAGAACTGAAAACATGGTTTGATGCCGCAAGCACCATGGATTGCTGGGCGACGCCGTCTGGACAAGAGCCTGCTACAACTGGACCTGATCCGAACAATGTAAAAGCTGAATATCTGAGAAATGATTGTTTCTGTCAGGAAAAAAGTCAGGTTGACAAGAACAAAGAGCAGTTAGAAAAAACTGGCGCGAAGCAAGCGGGTGTTGATGCCGACCATTTTGATCTTCGTGATAATGAACAAACACATGAAAACGATGGCAAATGGCCGTGGAATTATCGCGAGTGGCGCATTAATGTGGAAAGTCATGGCCAAGGGGGCATTTATTATCCAACCAACAGGTATTATGATAGAAGAGATTTTTCTGCTGCGTTTGGACAAAACTATTTGTTAGACTATGTAACGAAAACTGAGCCATCAACTCCTGTTGTCAGCCATCGCGAACTCATTGGAACATTCCAGACTGTTTGTTTGCCAGGTATTCGTTCGCGATTAGTCACGCTGCGCAGCTTGCTTATTGGATTCCAGCGCTGTCTCAAAGAGGTTGAAACGACGGGCAAGGCGGATGCGGGCGTTTGCAAAGAAATATTTTCACAGCTTGTCTGCAATATGGCATATAAAGTTTTTACACTCTTCCAGGACCAATGTATTCCGGGCGTTGTAGACAAAGATATTAATCTACCCACTGATTCATTTTCAACACTATTCAAAGAAGGAAGTGAAGCGATTACCGATACTGCTGATAGTATGACCGAGGAGGTTTCAAAAGAGTATGGGAATACACAACTAGACCAGTTCCTTAACGGCGGCAGTGAAGCATTAATGAAAAAAGTGTGTCTTGCAGCCTTTGGCATTGAAACAGGCTTTGATTTGGATTCATTCCTTGACTCTGCATATTCAACATCGCTTGATACAAGTGTCGGCGTGTTCAGCAGCGAAGGTGGAGTGGGTAGGAGAGAGTATTTGAGCTTTAATCCGACAACGCGGCAAAGTATTTTTGAGTACAGAGCAGCGTGGCTCATACTTCCTGGATGTGCATTGCAAAACTATCAGCTTGAGCTTGTGGCGATAACTGCGAAAGAGGATGCACAGTTTTCAAACACTGAATGTAACGCGGTGAACAACAAAGAACAGGGAAGCAATGGGTGTGACAATTATAATGGTGAACAGGAAAAAAGAACGTCCTTTTATGGAGGCAGGCCAGTGCAGCAGGGCATTTACGTTGACCAGAACAAAGCGATGAACGTTGAAAGCACTGTGAGATATGATCACATCAAAATAACGTTGTATCCGGACAAACAGGATGCCGCAAAATGTTTCCCGAAAGGAAGTGTTGTCGGAAATGCAGGCGTGTTTTACTTTCCAATTCGTGATGTAACTCCACGGGATTTGTTGCAGTGTAAGGTTGAGCCAACGGGTGGCATATTCTTATGTTCATTTGGCGACGACAAGGGAGTTGGACAAGCATGGTTGCAATCGGTTGAATGTTATGACAGCGATACTGCGTCGTTCAAAAGATGTGACAGAGTCGTGTTTTCTGCTGAAGACAAAGATGAGATACGTATCCGTGCGAATGTGTTTAGTTCAGGAAAGAAAATGTGTTTGCGTGCATACGTTGAGCCGCAGAATCATCCTCGCTTGCCGGTTGCTGGCCAAGAATGGTGGGATGTGTTCAGTGCAGGCGAGCCGGGGATAACGCCGATGGACTTGCCGATGGTTACACCAATTACACAGGAGTATTATAATGGAAGGGCAGGGCTGGGGATTGAATTATTGACGCCGGATGCGTCGCGTATACGGTGCTCTCTCG
>DATEAE010000149.1:0-8025 GCA_035288505.1 Candidatus Nanoarchaeia archaeon | reverse complement strand
CGGGAAACGATGGCGATCCGGATGGCTTTCCCACCGTTGATGCAAAAACGCTGAAATCAATGCTTGCAGTTTATCCTGGTTTATTCGAAGGTTATGGAGAAATCGGTTTATACGCACGCGAAAACGGCGGCTCACCAGAACTTCCGCCGGATTCACAGCGCTTACAGGAAATTTATCCAATCGTGAGACAAAACAAGCTTGCAGTCTATTTTCATCTCGGTGATGGACACAAAGATAATTTTGAGCGAATATTAAAAGCCAATCCGGACATCAACTTCGTCTGGCATGGTGACCAGCTTTCAATTGATGAAATCGAAGATATTCTAACCAAATATCCAAATGCACATTACGGTCTTGAAATTATTGGCGAAGGCTCAAAATTAGGGATATTTCCATTGTTCGTCGGCAAAAGCAAGCAAGCATATCTTGACGCGGTCGAACAAAAATTTGACGACCTGTTGCGATACGACGTTAGAACCTGGAAGTCCGTGATTGAACGGCATCCAAATCAGGTTGTCTGGGGCACCGACCGAGCTGATGCCGAATGGAATTATTACAATGATGTCGGCCAGCTCATGGTCAAATACGCGCGCGCATTTATAGGAAAATTAGATCCATCAGTCCAGGAGAAATTTGCGTACAAGAATGCTGAAAAACTTGTGGGAGGAACACAATGAAAAAAATTATTTTTGTTATTGTTGGCATTGTCATTTTTCTTGTTGTCGCAGGTTTCATCACAAAAGCAATCATCGAAAAAGTCACGCGTGACATTACTGAAAGAGAAATAAGAAGAATTGTCGGAGATAAAGTTACAGAAGAAGACATCCAGCGTATGACCGAACAAAAGACGCAGGAAATCACCAGTGGAATTCTTGGCACGTCCAGTAAAGCATTGACAAAGATTGAGTGCGCGGGAGCCTCTCCACAGTATTCTTCTAACTATTATAGGGGTTCTTTAATCGATGCACATCTTCATATGCCTTTCACTTTTGACGTACCAAAAGCATTGTATGCACAGGCGGATTATGACGGTGCGGTACTCGAAAAAGATGTTGCTGCGGGAAGCCTTATTTGTCTTTTAGATAAAACAAAAGTAAAATCTGCATTTGGTTTTTATATCATTCCCAATGCGTTGAAGGGACAGGCAATGGTGCAAATCAAACAGATGGAGGAAACCTTCCCGAAAAGAATAATTCCATTCATCATGCCTGCTCATGTCACCACATTAAATCTCCAGCCGTCTGATGTCGAATCTCTCCTCACATCACATCCTGGTTTCTTCAAAGGTATAGGAGAGATTGCTCTGTACAAAGACGCCTACAAAGGCATCATGCCGGATGACGAATCACTGCGTGGCTTTTACGAAATTGCTCAAATGTATAATTTAGTTGTCATGATGCATCCCGATGATGGACAGCGTGAAGCGTTGGAGACAATTCTGCGCGATTACCCTACGGTCAAATTCTTGTTTCATGGTCATGAGATGCGCTTATATATTTCTGAAATTGTTGCAGCATATCCAAATGCGTTTTATACAATAGATACAGAGTTATCAGACATTCCGGACGAACATCAGAGTGTCAATCTTTACGGAGACAAGACAAAAGAAGATTTTATTGCCCACTTCAATAGAGACCGTGCTCGTGTGCTGGCAGATGCAATAGGCACATGGAAAGCTGCGATAGAAAAAAACCCGGACCAGTACCTTTTGGGCACTGACAGAGCATACACGATGCATTTTGATGAAGAAGTGGGTCTGTTGTTGGATGGCATCGCACGGGAATTTATCGCACAACTCGACTCATCTGTTCAGGAAAAATTCGCGTACAAGAACGCGGAAAAACTTGTGGGAGGAACACAATGAAAAAAATAATGTTGTCTTTTTTATTAATTTTTATTATTTTAGGCTGTCAGCAAACGCCTGAATCGGAACAACAGAAAATAGAAGTTCAATCCGAGCAGGAGCAGCCACAACCAGAAATCGCACCTTCCACGATGGAAAATAATGAAATTAGTCCATCTCAACAAAGGCGCCAATCTCCCATTTTCACCTCTTTAGAGGGCTGCGAAGAAAAAGAAGTTACGTTTACACACCTCCCGTTACCCTTTGATAAAATCATCGTCATCGAACCACAGGGTGAACTCACCGGCTACGTATCCGGTCATATTACACCAGGTGACCACGTCGGTTTCCAATATGATTCAAAGTCACCAGCAGTTCCTGTCTACGCATTAGCAGACGGTTACTTGGTACGAGTCGAACGAAATCCCGGCTATTTTGGCATTGGCGTAAAAAATTATCATCTCTATATTGAATATTCCTGTACGTTGTTTGGTTCATATGTGCATGTCACAGAGATTGCTCAGGAATTGTTGGATGCAAATAAAGATTTCAAAGAATTAGACAGTTTTGAAGATGACTCAATTCCTGATAATAAGCGTTATCCTTACTTACGAATACCCGTGAAAGCCGGACAGATGATTGGCAAAACTGAAACATGGGGGTTGCTGGGCATGCTTACTGCCGACACCAAAGTTACATTGACCGGTTTTACAACACCAAAAATCTATGAAGGCGAGCCATGGAAAACACATGCAGTTCCGATTTTTAATTATTTCACTCCAGAACTGAAAAAACAGCTCGAACAAAAAAATCCACGAACCCAATCCCCAATCTATGGTAAAATCGATTTCGATATGCCCAGTAAGCTCGTGGGCAACTGGTTTTTGGAAAATACCGATTACTCAGGCCAACAAAAATCACAATACTGCGGAGATTATATCTGTCCGTACTGGAATAGCCATCTTGCGTTTGTCTATGATTTTGTTGACCCAACACAGGCAAGAGTGAGTATTGGCTTTGATGCACTCACCGACCAAGGCCCCTATGGTATTCTTGGCAATACAAATCCAAAGACAATTGAAGCAGGTGGAATTACAAAGCTTGAATTAGTCAAATTAAATGATATCACATCAAAGCGCGGTTTCAAGACCGAAGGAAAAAAGTTGATTACAGAAAACAGCGATGAAGTCTTGGGTACAATACTCGTGCAGATGACAGACAATAATCATCTAAAAATGGAAGTCTTTCCAGGAAAGAAAGCTTCGCAGGTTACAGGATTTAGCGGAAAAGAAAAGAAGTATTATAGATAAAATGAAAACAATCCATATAGTCATCATTTTTTTTCTTTTCATCAGTGGATGCGCCTCTGAAGTGAGAGAATCTACTGTAGACAAAACCAAAGAATATGAATCGCCCAGTCAACAATCTCCGTCGATTGCCAACGTACCAAGCACCGCTATCAAAACGATTCAAGGTCCAGGCTACGCAGAGGTTGTTGATGCATCCAATGGCATCGCTGCATGGCTGTCCAGAGACAAGATTGTTCAGGTTATCAATATTGATAAACCTCAATCTCCGTCGCTCGTAAAAACATTGAGCAGTCCTGGATTTACAGAATCAGTTCATTCCGATGACAAATATATTTACGTGGCAGACAGCAAAGAATTTCAGGTTCGTACGTCAGATGACAATAAACCGTCAGCAACCTTTAGGCTCGACGGGTTTTGGCCCGAGGTTTTTACGGTAAAAAACAACAACGCTTTCATTGTTTCAGGTGATAAGATGATGATTCTTGACGTTGAAAATAACATCCAAAAAGTTTCTGAGATGGCTCTGACAGGACTCGCGCCATCCGATATTATTGTCAAAGATGACTATGCATATGTTGTTCAAACTTTGGGCGGACTAAATATCATCGATGTTCATGACCCTCAACAACCAAAAAGTGTTAAAGTCATCCCCTTCGAATCACACACTCTTGGCTTTAAAATAAAAGATAACTACGGATATTTGGGAAGGATAACATCACTCAACCCAGGCAAAGACTACGAATTCACTTCATTGTTTGAAATTATCGACCTAACAAATCCCACTGCAGCTCGCGTGATTGGGTCTGTTGAAGTACCAACAAATATCAAAGGTCTGGACATCAATGGAAACTACGCATATGTTATCGGCGGCACGTATCCGTACAGATTGAGCGTCATTGACATCAGCTCTCCAGCAAGTCCAAAACTTCTTCCACCAACAGACAGTTTCACAAATGCTGAATTTCAGGATATTCTTGTGGAGGACGGGTATGCCTATATTACCGACGGGATGAGCGGGTTAAAAGTTTTGGATGTTTCCAATCCAATGCAACCACAGCAAATCAAAGAACTGAATTTGGGTGGCAGAGCATTTAAAATACAAAAATTCAGTAATCTTCTTTATATGAATGTCGAACAAAAGTATTTCAATATCGCTGCTGCTGAAAAACTGGTGTACACAGAAACATACACCTCTAGTTATCCAAATCCAAGCGTCGTTGTGCATGATGACAAAATCTTTGTAAAAACGAGCGAGTTTAAGATGTATGATATAACTGACCAGTCACATCCTAAAAAAATAAATAAGAATTCTGTTGAAGTCGACAGCATTCAAGTTCAGGGCAATTATTTGTATTCAACAATAGGTGAAATAGGTCTTCTTGTCTTTGACATATCTGATCCGACAATCAAACCAGTATCCACTACCGCATTTCAAACAGGAATTCCGCGCGACGTCAGCGTTGATGGAACATGGGCAGTTAGTGTAACCAATATCCCCTACTCAATAAGCGTTCTTGATATATCTAATCCAAAAATTCCAGTCCCGAAAGACTCCCATCTGTATGAAAGATATCCTGATGACATATTTGTCAAAGACAATCAAGTGTATGTTGCACGTGGCATGGATGGCCTTGACATTCTTAAAATAAATGATGACGGCTCACTAAAACTTCTTAAAAACATAAAAAAAGAAAGATACACGCATGATGTTGCAGTAGAGGCGAATACGGCAGTTGTCGTCAGAGAAGGTCTTGACATTTATGATGTACGCGACCCATCACATGAAGTGTTTCAACAGCATATCACAACGGCAGGAGAGGCAGTGGATGCAGCGATTGATGGCGACTTTATTTATGTGGCTGATGGGTACGCTGGATTGAGTATAGTTCCATGGAGGTCTGAATGAAAGCGCTCACACTGTTTGCACTTTGTCTCATTCTCGTAAGCTGTGCTCCTCAGCAAAGCCAGACTGTTGAATTGCCCGAGCAAAGCACTGCTCTCGACCATCCGCCCACCGATTACGACAGATTCAATGAGGTCAAAAAGGAAATTGATCACTGGTATAACCAACCCCCCTACAGCATTGGTTCGCAGCACAAGATGCAGTTGATGGATAGATTGCTGCCTCTCGACGTTCCCAAGGATGAAAAAGTTGAGTACCGTCGGAAGCTTGATTCCATCCTTCTTACCGATGACCCTGCATACGTAGCGGAAGAGCAGAAAAGGCGACAGGCTGAGTTAGACGCACAACCCCAGCAAATGATTAGACAATGTAAAGGCAGTGGCACTGTTGAATTCACTCATGCACCAATGCGCATCGAGGATATTGAATTGATTCAACCGATTGGACTCATGATTGGAGGACATGTTACGCCGATCGATCATGGCTATTATTTCGCAAAGACCTGGACAGCCGTGGAAGATAGAGCGCCTGAAACATTTGTTGACGTTTTTGCACCTGCCGCAGGCTTGATCGAAGTCCAGACCATGCCAGAAGAATTTGCAACCAGCAGTGTTGGCGACTATCGGCTCGTCCTGTATCATACGTGCACATTTTATACGATTTACATTCACGTCAACCAGCTTTCTGAAAAATTACAGCAGTTTGTTGGTAAGGATGGCATTGCTGTTGAAGCAGGTGAACTCCTTGGAAAAGCTCCGGGGTTTGACTTTTCTGTTCATAATGAGGAAATTACATTGCCCGGATTCGTCGTTCAAAAGTCATATGATGCTGAGCCGTTTAAATTACACAATGTTGACCTGTTTGATTCGTTTGTTGAGCCGGTACGAACACAGCTGCTTGAAAAAAACATGCGACAAGTTGAGCCCCGTGGCGGGAAAATTGATTACGATATTGATAGCAAACTGGTCGGCAACTGGTTTGAGGAAAACACGAATGGATACTTTGGAAAGCCGGAATACAATCGGCTGACCGGGTATTGGAGCACGCATCTTGCATTTGCGTATGATGCGTTGGATTCAAGTCTTGTGATTGTTTCCATGGGCGACTTTGATGGTGAGGCGATGCAATTCGCTGTGAAGGGCAATGCGCCGGATCCTAAAGATATTGACCAAAGCACGGGACTTGTGAAATACGAGCTCGTGAAGTATGATTGGGAGACAGAAGCTGGACCATGGGACAGATCCCATTTTGCAAAAATCAAGCGGGCATATGGACTTGAGGAAGTTCATGGCGTTGCGCTTGTCCAGATGCTTGAAGACAGAAAGATTAAGTTTGAATCATTCCCGGGAAAGAAAGCAACAGAAGTTTTAGCGTTCACGGAAAAAGCGAAAATGTATACAAGATAAAAATAAAAAATATTACAGTCTAACAGCATGCGCAACAGCTGTTGCCATGTAACCCAGGATTTTCTCAAGTTTTGATGAAGGTACGTTCATTTCATAATGTATGCCTAAAATCCCTTCTTTAGTCCCATTGAATTCCATTACAGGTTTTCGCGTACAGTTTACGAGAGATGTAAAAGTTTTGTCCATCCTCAAAAGTTGGTTCCAGCTTCCCATTGCGCGTTCCGTCACCAAATCTACAAATGTTTCTTTCTCCATTTTGGTGATATCAAGATTAGTCCCAAAGTACACTGATTCGATGAGTTCACCTGCAAAAACGATATTACATGCGACTGAGCTGTCGAGTCCGAGCAGTGTTTCATGTGATTCCAACGTTAAAAAATACTGTTCTGCACGGCGCTCATACGTTCGAAGAGTGTATCCATTCTCATGTGTCGGTGCTCGTTTGTTTGGTTCTTTGACAGGTTCCATGTTACAATTGCCGACCTTTCGTCTCCACATTTTCTTCTGGTTGGCAGATACGTCCAACAAACTCAAGTGCACACACTGCTCCCATCCTCACAATATCCATCATATTACTATCAATCAGTAGTCCTAAATATTAATATTTATCCTCCTAATTGAGACTATAATGGACACATCAGTTTTAGAAGACCTCGGGCTTACGGGGAGTGAAATCAAAGTATATCTTTCATTGCTGGAATTAGGAGCCTCAACAGCAGGCCCAATTCGTGATAAAACATCTCTACAAAATTCCGTTGTCCATCGTGCATTGCTATCCTTGATTAACAAAGGTCTCATTAGCTTCATTCTCGAAGCGAAGCGTAAACTTTACCAAGCAACAGAACCCGAACATTTTTATGACTACATCGAAAACAAAAAGCAACGCTTTGACCAATTATTGCCCGAACTCAAGTCAAAACAAAAACGTGCAACACATCACGAACAAGCATCTGTCTACAAAGGAACGCGCGGCATTGCTGAAGTGTACAATACTTTGCTCAACTCAGGCGCAAAAGAATACCTCAGTTTTGGTGGGGGAAAGCAGTGCGAAGAGCGCATGGGTACATTCTGGTGGGAAAACTTACACACAAAAAGAATAAAAAATAAAATAAAAAGCCGTCAGGTGTTCGATGAGACCGTGCGTTTATTCGGCTCTGCGTTAGTCAAACGCCCATTATCGCAAGTCCGCTATCTTGGAAAAGAGTTTGCACAATTTCAGGAAACAGTCATCGTGGGAGAATATGTTGCAATCAGCGTTTTCACAGAAAAATGTTATTCTTTTCTGCTCAAAGATAAATTAGTAGCCGATGGATACAAAAAACATTTTGAACTTTTATGGAAAAGCGCCAAAGAATAATTACCAAAAGAAATCAGATAATATCAAGTTACGTGAGAACATCGAATAAGTCCTCATGCAAACTGTAACTTTGGACTCCCAGCCCAGTCGTTACCTCAGGAAGTAAAAAAATAAAACGTTTTACGTAATTCTCTTCCTTCTGCTTCAACAATCCCAACTAAACATCAATCGCCACATTTTTAAATAAAACCATTATCCATTCTCCA
>DATEAE010000148.1:0-11283 GCA_035288505.1 Candidatus Nanoarchaeia archaeon | reverse complement strand
GTATCTATATAATCGTTTAGATTGAAGAGATTGATGAGCATGCATGCCATATGTCCTGCACCAAACAAAGCGATTTTTCCTTTATTCTGTTGTTCGGTGACATATTCACGCATGTCTGCTTTTCTCTGCTGAAATAGTTGTCCGTACCTTACCGCTCTTTCTTTCTCATTGTTTATGTCTTGTTCTTGTTTGCCTTTTTTGACTATTGCTACGATGCTTGGCTCCGTTGGATATGGATACACAAAAAATTGAGTCGTTTTCAAGCCGTATCGTGCCAGCGTATTTTTCAGTGTTGCAGGCGTAAAGTACATCACGTGCTCTTCCCAGAGCATGCCGTAATCAAGCATTTCAAGCTGTTTGGTGCTGTCGGGCACTTCGATGATAATGGTTCCGTCATGCGTTGAAAGTTTCTTTAGCGCATCAATAAACGCTTCAGGATTGTATGCATGCTCGAAAATCTGGCGTGCAATAACAATTGGAAACGTGCCGTGTTTCTTTACAATCTCGTCTGCTTTTTCTCCGAGTGCTTTTTGCACACTTTCTGAACCGAGCGAACAGTCGATGTCAGCCTCTGTTAATCTGTATGTTGTGCATCCTTTTAGTTTTTCTAACGTACTATCCTCTTTTGGACTGATGCCTAGCACTCTTTTTCCTTTCAGACCTGTAATGACATGCGCAAGCATGTTCACATGCTCTTCAGGCTCTGTGTATTTTATCCAATCATATGTTGGAATGAGTTCCTGTTGCGGAAATCTTTTGCTGAGTTGGACCAGTGAGCATGTTTCACAAACGCCAAGTGCAAGAGGAAACAGGGCTTCTCTTTCTTGTTCTGCTTTGACAAACCTGCTGCTGACTGGTTGCATGCCGCAATCGAGTACTGTTGTTACTGTTCCATTGCACACGGTGCAGCTCATTTGTGCTCCAGCATCTGTTGGATGCCTTTTTCTACTGGCGTTAATTGAACTTGTGAAAATAATTGTTTGAATAATGAGTTGTCAAATGCGTTATCTACCTTTTTCTTTGTGCGTTCACGAAATTGGATATCTTGTTTTCCTGTATATTTTTCAATTGTCTTTATTATGTCTGTAAATGTAACACTTTTTCCCTGCGCGACATTCAATGGTCCATGATAATTATTTTTGAGAAGCTGGCTTACAACCTGAATGATGTCATCAACATAAATGAATTCCCGTAGTTCTGAGCCGTCACCCCATACTGTTATTTGCTGCTTCTGGCGCGCTGCGGAACAGAAACCTGACGGACCGTAACATGGTTTGTCACCTGGGCCATAAATTACCGGTGGGCGCATACACACTAATGTAATGTTGTTCTTTTCTGCGGTCATTGTTAACATCCGCTCACCGACGAATTTTGCGAGACCGTAATAGGATGTTGGATTAATGTTTGTTTTTTCGTTTATTGAAAGATTGTGCACTTCTTCTCCATATACTGCTGCCGAGCTGAAATAGATTATCCGACTGGCTTTCTTTTTTTCCACTGCTTCGCATACGTTCGCAACCATCGCACAATTCTTAAGAAAAATATCAAATGTATCCCCATGCTCTTTTTTAATACAGGACAGAAAGACGACTGCGCTTGATTCGTCGAACGCTGAGGACAGTTTTTCTATCGCATTTTGCTGTGTTAAATCAACATCGGGCATGTCCATCCCTTGCACACTGATTTTTTGGGATTTGAAATAATTTTCCAGATGTGTACCGATAAATCCTTTGTTTCCCAGAATGACAACGTTATTCATTGTGCATTGCAATGATGCATCGCATTGTTTTTCCTTTGCGCAATGCATCGATTGCTTCGTTTATCTTTTCCAGCGGGTATTCGTGTGTAATGAGATGTGAGAGATTAAGCTTTCCTGCTTTTTGAAGTCGGATAAGTCTTGGGATGTCATAGTCAGGCTGTGCATCTCCCCCATGCGAACCGGTTATCTTTTTTGTGAAATGCAACGGAAAAGAATCAATGCTCATCTTTTCCCCTGCTTTTGGGACGCCGACGAGAATTGTTTTGCCTGTCTTGTTTGTTAATTCATAGGCTAATTCGCGTACCTCTTTGATGCCTGTGGTATCCACACAGCAATCGCTCTGTTCTTGTAAGATGTCATTTATTCTTTTTCGTACATCTTCATTTGCTGAATTTATGACATGTGTTGCTCCTGATTTTTTTGCATAGTCAAGTTTCATGTCGTTGATATCAATCGCGATGATGGGGTGTGCTCCGGCGACTGATGCTGCAAGAATTATTGCACTTCCGACGCCACCTGCTCCAAATACGACTATACTCTCGCCGCTTCTGAGCTGTGCATCGTTGTGAATGACTCCGAATGCTGTCGTGATTGCACATCCATACAACGGAGCGAGTTTCATATCCATATCCTGTGGAATTTTTGTGAGCCTGTTCTCTGAGATGACTGCATGTTGGTTGAATGTTGTCACCCAGCCTGCGTTGACCTTTTTTCCGTTCCACTGGTATGTGGGGGTGGGTGATTGTATCCCTTGATTTTTTCTCCAGTGCAGCACTACATTATCGTTTTCTTTTACTTGTGTTACACCCTCACCACATTTCATGACGATGCCACTGCCTTCATGACCGAGAAGATGAGGGAGAAATTTGTCTATGCCTTTTGTTCCATCAATCTCGTTGAGCTGTGCGCCGCAAATGCCACTGTATAGTATTTTTACCAGCACTTGACCATAGTTAAGTTCAGGAATGTCTATTGTGTCTACTATCAACGGTTTCTTCTGTTCCACCAGTATTGCAGCTTTGGTTTGCATTTTCGTTTACCTTTGTTCTCTCAGCACACCTCCTCCATGGCGGCGGACGGTCGTGCTGCGGCACGTCCTACTTCGCAAAGGTCTTTTCCCCACTTCGCGTGGAAAAGCCCTCTGCACTCCGTTCCGCGCCACGGAGGTGTGTACTCCTCTATGTCTTTTTACTCGAAGTAAATAAACTCGTAATCTCCTGTGTATTCAACATGATTGAACAACCATATCCATTCGTCCGGTGCAAAAAAAGACTCGCAGGTCAATGCCCAACATTCGAGATTGAACAATTCATGTTCGTTTCTGTAACTTTCAACGACAATAAACTTATTTTTTCCGACACGCTCTATCTCTTTTAACGCAGCAGTCAGAGCGTATACTCTCAGATTATGCAGTGTCGTGAAGGAAATGACCAAATCAAACTGTTTGTCGCCAAAAGGATAGGCATCTTCTGCGCGATGTTTGAACAGATTTTTTTTCACTTCTTCTTTTGCATCGTTAATTCCATGCTCTGAGATGTCAAATCCGACAATATCTGCGTCAGGCAGAAGCGTTTTCAATTCGTACAACAAAAAAGCTTTGCCACAACCCACATCAAGAATTTTTGCATCTTTCTTTAACTTGTATTTTTCAATCAATGCTTCAGCAATGACTTTCCATCGTCCATCATATCGATAACCACCGTAGCCATAACGCCTATCTCCATCCCAATAGTCTTTATCGTATCTCTTTGCGACTTTCATGCACGTGACTTTGTCATCATTCATGCGTCCAATGTAGTCACGCTGTGTCTTCTTATGCAGTCGTGTAAAAAGTGAAATCAATTCCCCCATAAGTTTGGAGCGAACAGAGCGCTATATAAAGTTTATGCAGGTTGATGTCATACTTTGTATGATTTGGTGGTTGGATAATGCCATGAGGCTCTTGAGCACAATAAAAGCTATAAAGGACTCATTAATTTTTGTAATTTAGGGGTGTTTTCATGAAGCTTACGCTGGCAGAACCAAAATATCTTAAGGATAGTGTGAGCATTATTTCTGATCTTGTTACTGAAGCAAAATTTATCATCAAGAAAGACGGATTGGAACTTATCGCAATGGACCCTGCAAATGTCGCTATGGTGATATTTCGTTTGCTGTCCACGTGTTTTACTGAATACGATGTCAAGCAGACTGTTGAGATTCCGATTAATCTAACGCAGTTCAAACAGGTTTTACGGCGTGCAAATTCGAATGACATGGTGACGCTGGAATATGAAGATGCTAAACTTAAAATTCAGTTTCAATCGGATACCGTACGAACCTTTTCACTGCCGGCAATTGAGCTCGACGAAAAAGAACAGCGTGTGCCCGAACTGAATTTTCCGGTTTCAATCGAAACAAGCTCTTCTGTGCTGAGTGAAGCGGTGGGCGATGTTGAAATTGTTGCCGAATCAGTCACGTTTCAATCCGATAAACTCAAATTTATTGTCGCTGCTGAAGGCGACCTGAGCAAAGCACGCATTGAAATTCCGACGAATGATGTGACAAAGATTACATCGAAAAACGACAGTGTACGGGCAAAGTATTCTGTTGAGTACTTGAAAAAAATGATTGAAGGCAGTAAGATTTCTGATAAAGTGACGATACAATTTAGCAATGATTATCCGCTGCGGTTGGATTACAAGCAGATGGACAAGGTTTCACTGAGTTTTATTCTTGCGCCGAGAGTTGAGAATGATTGAACGGCAAATTTAAAAAGCTCGTGTATTTTTTTGTCCGCATGAACCAGTCGATGAAAGCTGCAATGTGTGCAGTACAAATGTCTGCATTCATCCTTGATGGTCCGCTCAGAGATATTTCTCCGCAGCAGACCCCTATTCTTGAGGAGATGACTGCCGCACTCATCGCCCAACTCGTTAGCTCTTCTCCTCTAAATGGTGTTGTGCCAGTTTCATCAGTTTCGAGGAATATGCCTGATTATTCTCAAGCTGCAAAAGATGGACAAGGACATCCGAGAATGTATCAGAGTTAGTATGTTGTCACGCCGCTACTTCAGGAAGAAAAAAATAAAACGTTACGTTTTTTCTCGCCTTCCTTTCTGCTTCAACGACCACTACAAACAAGTGCGAAAGTCAACGCATTGACTTCACTTTGATTTTTTACAGGTGCAAACTTTTTATAGGTACATACTCCTTTTTATCGATTTACCGGGTATGCCTGGTTTAAGTTTTAATTCTTCTGCGCGAGCTCTGATTTTTTCCGCTAGTTGTTTTTCTCTCCCATTAATCTGTGGTACTTCTTCCCCATAGATAGCCGCTGTCTGATACACCATTACTTCTAATCTGCCAAGAGTTGCTTCATCAAGATGAGCATACAAATGTTCCATATACTTATCGAGGAGCTTTTTTCTTTCGTCTTTTAACTCAAAGGCTCCATCGAGCGCAAGTCGAACTAGTCCACGAACATGATCAAAAACCACATACGACAGACTTGGTGACATCCCGCGAACCGACTGAAACACATCATCTATACGGTCATAACCATTGATAACCATTAATGCCCTCTCCAAGCCAAAACCACAGACAACCATCTCTTCAATAGGATCGAATGTTACACTATCCTCTCTGCGTTTTATTTTCATGTTGTACAGAACTGAAGTCCATAACTCAACGTCGTCATATCTTATTTTCATCTTGGGCCCGACGAAAGGCTCGATGTGGTTTGCCACAAAACAGGGATTTATCTGCTGTGGATCTCCACCTCTATAATCTCGCTCTATGACAAAGCCTTCGTGAATGGCAAATCTATGTAAGCCTAAGCCCATCATGATTGCTTTTGCTTCTTGATCTTGCGAAAATGTCACACCATGGCATTCTCCACCTCCAAAAATCTCAACCTTAACATAATCAGGGTTAAGGTCTAACTCCTGTGTCAGAAATTCATAATGAATTCTGCATACTTCAGCTCGTAATTGGTTTATATCAGATGTTGCTGCCATCTCAAAAGTGGATAGATGCTTGCCATCCCCTACCTTGTCCCAATGGTGATAACATGGCTGGATAACTTGTCCTCTCTGTTGATTAAGCACCAAGTGTGGGCCAGGGCTTGTTGTAAAACATGTTGGAAATGCCTCACTTACCAGAGATGCAGGCTCAGTTCTATCATAACTCTGTGCTGTATACCCTCTAAACATTCTGCGCAGTTCTTTTGCATCCATCTTTGAGTAGTTATTCTTCTATCTTATAAATCTCAGGCATAAGTTTCTTATAGTTCTGCGTTTTTCTGGTTTTTGGGAGGTGGCATTTTGTGCGGTGTTATTGGTCTCATTAGTGATAGGCCTGTTGTTCAGGACCTTCTCTATGGAATGTTTGCGCTCCAGCATCGTGGTCAAGATGCTGCCGGCGTTGCTGTCTTTGGCTCAACGCATTATGTCAAAAAAGGCAAGGGTTTAGTGGCTCAGATTTTTGATGATGAAATTATTAGTGCAGATGGATGTGTTGGTGTCGGGCATACTCGTTATCCAACGGCTGGTACGAATGGGGCACATGCGGCACATCCTTTTGTTATTGAGTCAAGCAGTAAGATTGCAGCTGTGCATAATGGAAATATTACCAATTATCTTGACATTCGCGAAGCACTGAAGAAAAGAGGTATTTTTCCTGATTCTGATACTGATGCGGAGATGTTGAGCAAAGTCTTTGCTGGGCATTACGAGCATTCACAGGATGTGTTTTCTGCTGTAAGTTCTATCATGGAAACGATGAAGGGTAGCTATTCTATTGTCATCGCTATTGATAAAATTGGCTTGCTTGCGTTCCGCGATCCGTATGGGTTTCGACCTCTGGTTTTGGGACGCAAAGGGATGAGCTATTGTTTTGCTTCGGAAAGCGTTGCATTTGAAAGTCTCGGCTTCAAACGAATACGCGATGTCGAACCCGGGGAAGCTGTTTTTATTGATTTGAACCTGAATGTTGTTTCTTGTAAGATACAGGAAAGACCAACAGCACACTGCATGTTTGAATGGGTATACTTCGCACGTCCAGACTCTCACATTGACGGCAGGTCTGTCTATAATGCACGATTGAAATTGGGAAGGCAACTTGCAAAACGGTGGACAACGCCCATTGATGTGGTCATTGCAGTTCCGGACACTGCACGCACGGCTGCCGCGGCGTTTGCAGAAGCGATTGGTGTCAAGTATCGCGAAGGATTAATCAAGAACAGATATATCGGTCGAACATTCATCATGCCAACGCAAAGCAAAAGAGAAAGCTCTGTGCGATTAAAGCTCAATCCAATCATTGCATCGGTTAATGGACGCCGCGTTGCGGTTGTTGATGACAGCATTGTTCGTGGAACGACCTCCCGTAAAATTGTTCAGATGTTGCGCGATGCAGGTGCTGCTGAAGTTCATTTCATTTCCACCTGTCCACCTATAAAAAACCCGTGTCATTATGGCATTGATTTTCCGACGCGAGGTGAACTTATTGCATCGGATAAAACTGAGGATGAGATTTGCAAAGAGATAGGAGCGGACTCACTGACATACCAAACTATTGCTGATGTCGAGATTTCATGCAAAAAACAGAATCTGTGCATGGCGTGCCTGAATGGCGTATATCCGTCGCCGATTTCTTCTGAACAGATGGTGATGTTGGCTGAACAGAGAATTGAAGCGAGAAAATGTTAGGTGAGTTTCTTTTTTAACTCGTTATACTCTTTCATGTACAGCGTTATTGTTGGCTTTATATAGTGATTTTTCTCGTAAGTCTGTAACGATTGATAATACTCCATTCTATTCTTAAAGTCTATATTTATCGGCGGCAACTTGTGCTTTACCAAAATATTATTGAGCAAAATTCTTCCAACTCTGCCGTTGCCGTCTCTGAACGGATGGATGTTCTCAAACTGATTATGGACAACTGCTGCAAGCAAAAGACCTGGATATTTGTTTTTATGAGTGTCATACCATTCAACTAACTCATGCAAAAGATGGTTTATTCTTGGTTGTTGTGCGCCTTCATGTACAACATTTCCTTTGTTGTCCATCACTACTACTTCCTCCCCTTTCTTTCTGAGCTTTCCAGCAAATGGTTTGGAATTTTTGAATACTATTTTGTGTATTTTTTTAATAAGCTCAACTGAAACATGTTCTTTTGTGTTGCGAATGTATGCAATGGCTTCATCTACACCATATGCCTCTGCAATATCCTCTTTTGACTTATCTGGCCATTTGTCCTCTTCCAACAACTCTTTCACTTCTTCCTGATTCAGTTTACTCCCTTCAATCGCATTTGTGTTGTAGGTGAATATTTCTGAAAACTCTTTCCAATCATTCTCTGACAAATGGCTTACTTTTAATGGAATCTGCGCTTCAAGCTTTCTTATATCTTCTATTTCTTCTTTTGAAACCTCACTTTGCAGAGGGTCTTTTATGATGTTGTATCTGTGTATCTCTTCAAGAATAAGCTTCTCTGCTATCTTTTTTCGCTCTTCTAATAATGCAGTTTTAATGTCGTGCCCCAAATATTTCCTGAACTTGTGGACTCTTTTGCCCTCCCTGTAGGAGTGCGAAAGAAAATATTTGATGTGCTTTCCTTCTTTTCTTTTTTCGACATGCATACCCTTCTTAAGGTGACTACATATTTAAACCTTTTTATTGCAGGTGACTACATTTGATGGTTTTTGTAGACACCTATTCCCACTCAGTCGTCGCTGGCGGCTTGCTTGTTAAATCGTATGCTACTGTATCAATTCCTCGGATAGAAGAAACTTCACGAACAATCTCCTTGAGACAAGCGATTGGTATTTCTTTTCCAAATCGTGCGGCTCTGCCCGTCATGAAATCATTGGTGATGAATGGACGAATTGCGATGGTATAGCCGTTCCTCAGAGAAACCGGTACCAACACCACCGGAACTTGACTTGCGCGCACATTATATTTTCTTAATTTTTTGTGAACGATGTCATCGGCTTCGCGCAAAAGTTCAATATTATTTTTATGTAAGCCTGTCGGAATGACTGTCATGTGTCCATTTAATTCCCTCTCAAATACATAGACCACTCGGTTTACCTGATGTACGACGCGCGGTATTTCTTGTGCTGCTTGTTTTAGTGTTTCGAAGTGACCATTGCCTGACAACGCAACAACGTACCCATAGGAACGGTGGTCGCCCTGCACTCCGACGCTGCGGATTGGTAATACTGCTGACTGAAAGCCATATTTTGTTGCGATGTTAGTCACCTGTTCCTGTATCTGTGCAATGCCGTTTGTCTCTGCTTTTTCAGCACAAATGATGCGTACTGCCAAGCCCGGACCAGGAAACGGCTCGCGCTCGACAATCTCTTTCGGCAATCCAAGCATTCTGCCGACTTCTCGGACTTCATCTTTGTGCAAGTCTTTGTTTGGTTCAATTACTAAACCTTTCTTTCTTTTTATCTGCACAAGTTTTGAATCATTATGATGCGTTTTAATCTTGTTTGCCTTTCCGCTGACCAATGAGCTTGCGCTCTCAATCAGGTCTGGGCGCAGTGTTCCCTGTGCAAGCATAGTATCTTTTGGAAGATTGAGATTTTTCATTTCTCTATCAACGATGCGCATGAACAAGTCGCCAATAATGTTTCGTTTTGCTTCCGGTTCAGCGATGTTTGATAATGCGTTCAAGAATTCCTGTTCTGCGTTGATAACTGTAATATTTAATCCAAGATGGCTTAAAGCTTTGCATACTAATGAACTTTCATTCTTTCTCAGAAACCCATGATTGACATGGAGCGCGACTATCTGCTCTTTTGGAAGTGCTTTGAGCAACAATGTAGCGGTGACTGCAGAATCGACTCCACCACTGACGAGAACCATGACAGTTCTTTTTCCTACATCCTGCTGAATTTGTTTTATTGTTTCATCAACACGCTTGTGCAGCGTGAATGTTGGTTGCAACCCGCAGATATTCAATAAGAAATTTTGAAGTATCTTTTTTCCGTTGGTCGTCAAATCAACTTCTGGATGAAATTGCACGCCGTACATTTTTTTTCCTGGACATTCTATTCCTGCAACAAGTGTTCCTGAGGTTGCAATTGTTCTGAATCCCGGTGCGAGCTCAACAACACTATCGCCATGGCTCATCAATACTTGTTCCTGTGCTGATAGGCCGTCGAAAAGCATGGACTGTTGCGTTGAGATTACTGTTTCTCCATATTCTTTGACCGTTGTCGGCTTTACACTTCCTCCACATGCATGATTCATCAGCTGCATGCCGTAACAAATGCCGAGAATTGGGATTCCAAGCTGAAAAAGTTTTTTATTATATTTCGGCGCGTCTTTTTCATAGACACTGTTTGGACCACCTGACAGGATGATTGCGCTGTACTCTTTCAGTTGTTTTGCTGTTGTGTTCGAAGGCAGAATATCCGATTCAATCCGTAATTCACGTACTCTTCTGTCAATCACTTTTGTGTATTGCGCGCCAAAATCGAGAATTGCTACTTTCATAAGCTTTTGAGAATGTGTGGGGATTAAAAGGATTTCGTTATTCATTTGGTAATGTTCCACAATCTGTCAAAAACAACTATGGGCTAAAGCCCATAGCATGTTTTTGAGCATGCTAAGAAATCAGCTATTCTAACATCTGGCTGAAGCCCGACGCTTGCGAATGCTGATTTCTGACATGTCAAGAACCACAGACTATCATAATTTGATTGTGTGGTTCTTGAACACGCACGGAGACCAGTCTCTGGCGCACCAGAAACAGTAGTTTCTCATTGCATCAGAATTCCACCTGATTTATCACTATTCAGAGACGTGTGGAATTCTAAATGCTTATAAAACAACACTTCTGCAGCGTTGATATGCATGCAATAGCGACACTTGCCAGCCATTCTGCTCTGCAAATTCTTAAAGGCGCGAAAGATGAAGGGTTTTCTACCCTCTTGTTATGTCAAAAAGACCGCGTCAAGCTCTATCGCTCGTTTCGTGTCGCTGATGAAATTATTGAGCTTGCTCATGTATCCGATTTTGGTTCAGCAGAGCAGCAACTCGCTCAAAAAAAAGCAATCATCATTCCTCATGGCTCGTTTGTGCAGTATGTTGGTCCTGAAAAGTGCATGAATCTTAAGATGCTCTATTACGGCAACAAGTCTGTGTTGAAATGGGAGTCCGACCGAACGCTTCAGCAGCAGTGGCTTGAGAAGGCTGGATTGACATTGCCTCGTGTTTTCAGCTCTTCCTCTGAGATTACTGTGCCGGTGATTGTTAAAAGCCACGGTGCTGCCGGTGGTCATGGTTATTTTATCGCGAAAAACGAGCAGGATTTTCATGCAAAGAAACAGAATGTCCGCGAGCCGTTTATCATCCAAGAGTATATTGTTGGTGTGCCTGTCTATATCCACTATTTCTATTCTGCGCTTACACAAGAGCTTGACATCATGGGCTTTGATAGAAGATATGAAACGAATGTTGATGGCATCGGGAGAATTCCAGCGCGCGACCAATCTGATTTGCAGCCCTCGTATGTTGTCGTTGGAAACAT
>DATEAE010000147.1:0-3647 GCA_035288505.1 Candidatus Nanoarchaeia archaeon | reverse complement strand
GTATGTTGTGAAGAGATCTTTGGTCCGGTTGTTGTTTTGCTGAAAATAAAAAGTTTTGATGACGCAATTACCGTAGCAAACAATGTTGATTATGGGTTAAGCGCTGCAATATTTACAAACAACGTTCATCTTGCGCATCGTGCTGCTGAGCAGCTTGAAGCTGGAATTGTGTATATCAATAGCGCAACGATTGGTGCTGAAATACAGGCTCCTTTTGGCGGTGTCAAGAACACGGGCAACGGGCACAGAGAGGCTGGGGGATTAGGTGGAGCGATTGATACGTATACTGAAATTAAAGTTATCAATGTTGATTTTTCAGGACGATTACAAAAAGCACAGGGGATTGATGTGAAATGAATTACTTTATTGACAGGGAATGTGTTTTGCCTCATGTGACGACAATTCCGGGCATAAATGCACGGCGGTGGACAAAGCGTTCTTTAAAGCATGCAGCTTCCACGACACTTGAAGAAGGTTTTGTGTGGGCACGCGATAAGCCTGCGCTTGGTCCATGGTGTACTGATGTTGATGACAATGTTATTCTTGATTTTGCAAGCCATATTGCAAGTGCTCCGCTTGGCTATAATCATCCTGATATTGTTGAATTGATGAAAACATTTCCAAAAGCTGACCCTGATAGATACGCAGGAACTGATTTTCTTGCTGGTTATGCAGGAACATTTCCGTCGGTTGCAGAGCTGCACGAGAAAGTCATTTCTATCACAAAAAAATTTGGTTTTGATGCTGCGCTTTTCACGAACAGCGGCGCAGAAGCGATTGAAAATGCAATTAAAATCTGCTACAATGCGCGACATTCTGAAGGGTATGGCGTGTGTTTTGATGGTGCGTTTCATGGTCGAACACTTGGAGCACTGTCGCTGAACCGAAGCAAAGCAGTACAGCGTGAATATTATCCGCAGATTCCTAACATCGTGAGTTTCCCTTATTGTACGTGCAAAGATAAATGCATCTGTGGCTGGGAAACGCGCAGCAAAAGAGGAAAAACTGAAAGTAAGCTCCATCAATGGCTCGACAATGACTTTGGTCTTGTGGATGAAAAAGAAGTTTCGTATATCATTATTGAACCTATTCAAGGTGAGGGCGGTTATAATATTCCTTCAAAAAAATTTATTCGCGATGTCTACAAAGAGGCAAAAGAACATCACATTCCGGTGATTTCGGATGAAATTCAGGCAGGCATGGGCAGGACGGGAACATGGTGGGCATGTGAACAGTTTGGCGTCAAGCCAGATGTGATTGCAGCGGCAAAAGGACTTCGTGTTGGAGCTACAATCAGCAAGCGAAAGATGTTTCCTCAGGTGAAAGGTCGCGTTGGCGGCACATGGTCGGAAGGCAATGCGCTTGCGAGTGCGGTGGGTTGTGTGACTATCGATGTTATTCAACGAGAAAAGTTATTGCAGAATGCTGCACGTCAAGGTGTTTATATCCTGAAAAGACTGAAAGAATTACGTCGTCATCGTTGTATTGTTGATACGCGGGGCGTTGGATTGATGGATGCGGTAGAGTTTGACACTCAAAAAACACGTGAGCACGTTGTTGAAAAGTGTCTGAAAAAAGGGTTGCTTATTCTCGGTGCAGGGTACAAAGCGATTCGGTTATTGCCGCCGCTCAATGTGACACGTCGGGAGATTGATGTTGCGGTGGATGTGGTGGATAAGGTTGTGAAAGAGTTGTAGGATATGGTAAGAGTGTTATCCACTACGGAGTTTGATGCGTGGGAAAAACTTCTTCCAAAAGATTATCGACGTCCGATAGAAAACTTTATTTCGCGTCTCAAAGAAGACATACCCTTGGAAAACCATTGGGTTATCCGTTTTTCAGAGAAAAGAAGATTGACAAATATCGTGTTTATTTTCTTGTGTATGAAGATGTTACCACTGTCTTATTGATTACAATCAGCGATAAGAAAGCTCAGCAGCAAACGATTGATAACATTAAAAGTCAGCTTGACTTCTATAAAGAACTCATTAAGAAAAAAATTAACGCTCTCTAAGCTTTCCTTTAGAAGCATCTTCTAATCCTCTCTTTATGCTTACGAGTAATTCCTCCTGTGCAACAGCTTCTAGTCGCTTCAGGTACTCATATTCTTCCTTTGGAATTGTTACCGTTTCCATGTCTATGTTATAACAGTTGAACTATAAATATTTTTCTCTCTTTATCCATTCTAAAACCTCACGTGCTCCCAAATAATCTCGAAAAGAAATCCAAAATTCTTTGCAGAATTGTTCTCTGTTCTCTCAATTCTTCTTCAATCCCTTCTATTCGCTCGTTGAAATTCTGGCAGATGCCATTTCCGCAGCTGTTGCTTACACATTCAAAATCATTCTGGCACTGTTCGTCATCTGCTTTCTGCAATTTGATATTTCCATCTTTATCACAATAGGATGAGCCTTCCATACCTGCTATTCTCAAACCAACGCTAAAACACTGATTGTCGTACTCGCATCCACTACATTTTGGTTTCTCGTCTTCTTGTGGTATGGGATATGTAGGCAGCTGTGGTTCGGTTACCCATCCTACAGGCTCGACAGTCAATTGTTCTCTTTCAATGTCAAATGCGATGTTATAACTTTTTGTACCATAATACCATTCTGCTTTGAAAACATTGTTTGTTGTGTCTTTTACATACGCTTTGGACAAAAACCCGTCAGTTCCTGTGATGACAAACTTTGGACCTTCATCACTTTCTTTTATTAGCTTTAGTTTAAATGCCGTATTCTCAACTGTAAACGTGTATTCCTCTGATTCTGGCTCATCTTTATCAGCTTTTAACTCATTGATGACTTTTTCAAACTCGCTATAATACTGTGCGCCAACAATTTCTTTTGTTAGATTTCCTTTTGTGATAAAAAAATGAGGTGTACCCTGAATCCCATAAGTCAATCCATCACTATAATCTTTCTCGACTTCTGTTTTATACTTGTTTGAATCCATGCACTCGTTGAATTTGGTTGTGTCTAATCCAAGGTCAGCAGCCCAACTTTTTATATCATCGGCTGTAAACTGAACGGTTTCCTGACTTTGTTCATTCTGTTCGTCAAAAATCTTGTTGTGCATTGCCCAAAATCTCCCTTGTTCTTTTGCACATTCGGTTGCTTCGGATGCTCCCTGTGCGCTCGGATGAAAACTTAAGGGAAAGTCTCTAACAACAAATTTTACTTCGTTCTTATTAACGTAGTTCCCAAGAAGTTGGGGGAATGTTTGCGTGTAAAATCGTCTGCAAAAATGGCATTGGTAATCAACGAACTCAATGATTGTGATCTCCGCTTCTTCGTCGCCTAAAAAAGAGTCGTCATCTGAGCTTACTTTTTCTGCCACTGAAGCAATGCTTTGTATGCTGAGAAAAATCAAAGCGAAAATCATTAAAACTGCGATTTTTTTCTTCATCATGCTTATCGTCGTGAATTTGTATTTAAAGCTTTTCTCGTTTTTTCCCAATCCGAAACCCAGATAAACTCGAATTGTTTGCTCATCTCTTGGTGATATGACGTTGAAAATCGTTATCGCATTAGGGGGCAATGCTCTCGCGCCGAAAGGCGATACAAAAAACACACAGCGTGCGCTTCGTTCTGTTGTTCCCTTACTCGTGAAACTTATTTCAAAAAATCGTGTTGTCATTGTTCACG
>DATEAE010000146.1:0-2464 GCA_035288505.1 Candidatus Nanoarchaeia archaeon | reverse complement strand
GTCCATCGCATCAACAATTCCTTTGGTGCCGATGATACGCGCCGGTACATTCATTCCTTTTTTGAATGATGTTGGCAATTCCCAAACCGTTTCTGAAATTTGCTTCAGTTCTTTGGGACGACCAACACGTGTTCCTTCTTCCATCTTCACACAGAAATTAGGTTAGTTTTTAAGTGTTGCGACTGTATCGAGTGAAGGAGAGTAATCTATTTAACTCAAAGAGCGTTGCTTCTCCCATGCTGTTTGAGTATTCGAAGCACTGGATAAGAAAAAAGAAGTACAGGTCTGATATAACCGACGATGCTCTTGAGTACTGCATTCAAAATTCCAATAGGTTACAAGACAGACATTGGGAAGATGCATGGAATGCAATTGCAAGAATTCCACCCTCAGGAAGATTACTCAAAGTAGTATATAAAACAAAAAGCAAAATTATTAAAATACTAACTGCTCATTGGTTAGATTAAGAACATGGAAAAATGGTACGATGAAGAAGAGGATATACTGAACATCCAGCTCAAAGATGGAAAGTGCTGGAAAAGCATCGAGCTACCGAGTGGAATAATTTTTGATGTGGGCAAAGATGGCTCTTTACTTTCCATTGAAGTACTCAAAGCAAGCAAAGTTTTTTCGGGGGATGTTAAGAAAGTTATTGAAATTGATACTTCTGAGTAAGTTGGTAATCTCAAATTTCGCGTGTTATACTCGTACTGTTCTTCATGGCGGCAGACGTCTTTGGTCGTTAGAGCAGAAGGAAAGCAAAAAAACGTAATTATTAAAAATCGTAAAGCAATACCTATCTGTGGGATGAAGCACGTTCAACAGAAATAATGTAAAATGAAAAAAACTAATAACAATAAAAATAAGTTGTCATCAGAACAACACGAAGAACTACTCAGCGCATTGAAAGCCCGTTTTGAGAAAAACATGAACCGCCATAACGGTCTTGAATGGGCTAAAGTACAAGCAAGGCTGGAAGCTCATACTGAAAAACTGTGGTCGCTCAATGAAATGGAAAGAACGGGCGGTGAACCGGATGTTGTTGGTCATGATAAAAAGACGGGCGAATACATTTTTTATGATTGTTCAGCGGAAAGTCCTCAAGGTCGCAGAAATGTTTGTTACGACCGTGAAGGGCAGGAGGCAAGGAAATCATTTAAACCAAAAAATAACGCTATTGATATGGCAACTGCCATGGGTATTGTGATTTTAACGGAAGAACAATATCGGGAGTTGCAGAAACTTGGAAATTTCGATACGAAAACGTCGAGCTGGGTGAAAACCCCTTCTTATATGAGAAAACTCGGTGGTGCTCTCTTTGTTGATCGCCGCTACGACAGTGTCTTCGTATATCACAACAGTGCGCCCTCTTACTACAGCGCTCGAGCGTTCCGTGGCTCGTTAAGGGTTTAAATTCGTGTAGTAACCAAAAAATAAACTCAATAATCAATACAACTCAATCTGCGGCTCTTTTTTCGTCGGCAATATTTCAGCATCTTCTTTCACATCAAACATACCCATGAGATTGTTTGCTGTTGGTGTTTCAAACACGTTCGCGGTCTTTTCCTGCCGAAAAATTCCTGACAACAACTCAATCACTTTTCTGATGTCTTCCTGACTATCGTGCTTGGTATCAATCATTATTTTCATTTTTTAAGTTTATCCCTGATTGATTTTAAAGCATCCTCAACATCTTTCTCAGAAACAGCACCCGTCCTTGTCTGCGGCGTCGCGTGCTTCTTTGCACGAGCACTCGACAGCATCAGCTCAACAAAATCCGTTGCATTTGACATAAGCGGACTAATCTTTATTTTTATTTAAAGCTTTCTTCAAGAATTAGTAGCTCCGTGGAGGTGGTAAAAACAGTAAATTTTATAAAAGAGCTGAAATGGGGTGAGATTATGGTAGGCGTGCATGATGAAGAACTCCACGGGAAATTTAGAAGACTGGGTATAGTTGCTCAAGCCGATGCAATCAATGCTGTCAATAAGCGTGTTCGCCGAGAAACAGAATTAGGCAGAATTTTTTCTCACATCAATGACGTCGTTGATGTACGCGTCCTCACAATGGACGATGTGTTGAATTATTCAGGTGACGACCTCCGTACAAAGTTTTGTGCGACAAAATTGCGCAGCGATGATGAAGCACTTGCAGCAAGAACACATGCAACGTACCAGCCAGAGATAGATGCAATAGTTTTGCGCAATAACGTGAATGAAATAGACGGTCTGCTCCTCCATTGCATGACTCCTGATGGCTTAAAAGCCCATGAACGGCTTCACGCAGTCCAGTATCGTAGAAGTGGCTTCCTTCCTATTACTGAGTATCTTATTCTTAATGGACATACTCACGGAGGCAATTATTCTATATCTGCTGCACTGGAACCTGTCATTGCTCAAATGATTCCAGGTGTGAAACCAGGTTCAGCACTGGAATATTTCAAGCGCGCAATGGGCACCCAACA
>DATEAE010000145.1:0-3593 GCA_035288505.1 Candidatus Nanoarchaeia archaeon | reverse complement strand
ATGTGATGGTTACAGTGACAACAGTCTCAGGACGACAAAGTAGAGACTTAAAATCTTTGCGTAAGCCGGCAGCACTTTTGGTTGCATGAATCGCAAATGTACGCTCAGATACAAAGCCTGTCGTCCGGATGACTATCTCTTTACCGCTCGTAAACCTCGGATTGGGCACAGCAATGATTTCTTCTTCCATACCATCTGCACGAAGTGTTATTTTAATTTTTTCTTTTAACAAAAATGGTTTCAAACGCTGAAGCTCAAATGTTGCACGCACGCCAACAATGCAGTCACCCGCAGGCGTCACATTCCCTTCTCGAGTTAATTCAAGCGTTGTGCGATGCGCTGCACGAATGTTTTTATGTCCAAAAGCTTGAAACGTATAAGAATTCATCACTTCAACAAATCTTCAATCGGCTTTTTCTTTTTTGCCTGTTGTGCCAGTTTTTCTAAATCAACGCCCAACACTTTTAATTCTTTGATGTGCATCTGCATGAGCTGCTCAACAATCGTCAGAATTTTGAGCATTTCCTCGCGTTCTTTCGATAACGTTGCTAAAGCCCCTTTATGAAAGCCGACCTGTTCGTCTTGACTTGCCTTTGCGACCATAAGAGAAGATACGCTAGAACATTTTTAAACCTTTTGTAATAAAAGAAGGTTGTCATGGAACTCTGGAGTCAAAACAGCAACTTAGTATCAAAGCAGCAGTGGGAAGAGCGCATTGACACGCTGAGAGAAGAATCGACAAAAAAATGCAAAAAAGAAGAGGTAAAACAGGCGCTCATCAACGCAGTCAAACAAAGAATCCCGCAACACAAATACGGCATTTTTCTTTCTGGTGGTGTAGATAGCTCGCTTATTTCAGTTCTCGCAGACAAAAACGCTGTCTATTATACCGTAGGATACGAAAGCGCCATTGAAGCGCGCGACGTAACAGCATCACGAATGTTTGTCCAAAAGTATAACCTGTCGTGGAGATTAACTATTCTCACACTCACAGAAGTAGAAAAGTACGTCAAACAAGCAATTCATATTCTGACCCCCGTCAATCTCATCGATTCGGTAACGATAGGCATAGCCGTGGTAATAATTGCCGCAACAGAACAGGCAAAAAAAGACAGGATAACAACATTCTTTGGTGGGTTAGGTGCAGAAGAAATTTTTGCAGGGTACAAACGCCATCTTGAGGTTACCGATGTCAACGAAGAATGTTGGAGAGGTTTGCGCACAATGTGGACAAGAGACTTAGTACGAGATGCAACGCTCGCAAGTGCCCTAAAAATATACGTACGAACACCTTTTCTCGACAAACAGCTAATTAAGGCAGCGATGCAAATCCCAGGAAACCGAAAAATTAAGGATGGACAAAGAAAAATAATATTGCGAGAGATTGCTGAAGAGATAGGCATTCCAAAAGAGATTGCATGGCGTAACAAGCAGGCAGCACAATACGGCAGCGGAATTGACAAGGCAATCGCAAAGCTCGCAAAAATGAATGGATATAACGATAAAGGAGTTTATTTGAGACACATGTCAAAAAGGTTTATAAATCATATAAATCAAATCGACCCACATGAGCGTAAGTGAAATCATTGCATATTTTAATAATGAAGATAGAGTAGCAAAACATTATCCGGGTAAAATTCTAAAAAGTACTCAATTTGGAGAATATTCACCGACGCCGCTTGGTCCATTTAATGCAGGTATTGATCAACTATGCACGGAAGGCGCAATTCCTCGAGAAGGCATCCTTTTCGATGGAGGCTATGGAGATGGTCGGATTCTATCACTTTCCGCCGAGAAAGGATATGACCCTTACGGCATGGAAGGAGACTATGAGCTTGCACAGAAGGGAAGAACGAATGATGAACTTCTTTTGGATCTTGGACTACGACGCAGAGACAGAGCAGTTACTCTTGGACATGAAAATTTTGTCAGTACAAGAGCATATAGAGAACAGTTGGGTATTTTTGTCAGTGACATCAACATATTTTTTAATTATCAGTCAAATGGTTTTGCACTTGCAGAATTAATTGCAGTCGAATCACCCGTAGGAACAAAATTTATTTATCTATCAAATGACCCATGGGCGCCCAGATTTGCACCTCAGATCGCACACAGGAATACAAAAAAGCTTGATACAGAAAAACCAATGTATCTTCGAGTTTATGAAAAAGTGAGTTGCCAGCAGAACCGCAAGCACTCACGAATGTACGCCCACGTACCGCGAGTTCCTGCATAAAAATTACCGCAAATGCATTTCAACAACATCGCCATCTTTAACAACATGATTCAATGAAAATTTTTGTCCTGCAAACTTTGCCGATGGTCCGGTGACTTTGACAAACTTGAATTTCTTGACAAAATCGCGATGAAGTTTTTCGCAGATGTCTTTAATAGTTGACCCTGAGCGCAATATCAGTGGTTCATTCATGTCCGCTTTTTTGCCTGCTTCTTTGGTAAAAATCCTGATAAGTCGAAGCCGCTGAAAAATGAGTTCTTTCAGTTCATCGATAAATTCACCTGTTACTCCAGAAACTGCGATGTCCGCGCTTGTCTGCTTCATGACATCGTCGAGCTGCTTGGACAATGCAAGATCTATTTTATTCATAACAACAATGCCCGGAACATATTTTTTATTTTTTTCAATCGCATCAATCAGCTGATCGGAATTAATATTCTCCCTGATGACTATCTGAGCATTTGAGATACGCATTTCGCGACAGATTGCTTCGATGGTTTCTTTGTCAATATTGGTCAATCGAACGGTCGTGCCAATATCCAAACCACCGCGTGGCCGTTTACTGATACTCACATCAGGAGCTGTTTGATTCAATCGCACATCCGTGGCATAGACTTCCTCGCGCAACACCGACAGATGTTCAGGATGAAACACATCAAGAAGCAATATCACTAAGTCAGCGTTTCTTATCATTTGCAAGACTTCCTTTCCTCTGCCTCGTCCAATTGCTGCGCCCTCAACGATACCAGGAACATCAAGAATCTGTATTTTCGCGCCTTTGTACTTTAACACACCAGGAATAACCGTAAGCGTTGTAAAAGCATATGCTGCGACTTCTGATTTTGAACCAGTGAGGATGTTGAGCAACGTTGATTTACCGACCGAAGGAAAACCGACGAGAATGACCGTTGCATCACCACTTTTCGAGACTGCGAATCCAGTCGTGTGTCCGCCACCACCGGAGCGCTGTTTCTCGCGCATCTGCGCAAGCTTTGCCTTGAGAATGCCAACTGCTTTTTGGGTGCGTTTGTTATACTTTGTACCCTTGAGCTCTGTTTCAATTTCCCGAATACGATCAACTGTTCCCATTATCCTAGTACATTAAATTTATAAGTTCAACAACGATAAACATCTCATGCAACTACTCGACAGAAGTCTTGCGTATTTAAATGAGTTGGCCTCAGGGTTAGTAGGCAAGCTGAGCACATCGCTGATTATTCTTCTTGTCGGCTTTGTTCTTGGAAGACTCGTCGGCAGACTCATTGGTCGTCTGTTGCATGAAATTGAACTGGACAATATTGTGCAGAAGACAGGTTTTAAGATGCCCGTTGAACATACACTTGCAACGCTTGCCGCA
>DATEAE010000144.1:0-8443 GCA_035288505.1 Candidatus Nanoarchaeia archaeon | reverse complement strand
CACCATTTGTTACTATAAACGTTTCATCAAGCAGATGGCGCGCCTTTTTTAATGGGCCGGCAGTTCCCAATGGTGAATCTTCACTTTCGTCAATGTACTGTATCTTAACACCAAACCTGTCGCCATTACCAAAATGTTCCATAATTTTTTCTTTTTTGTATCCAACACTCAAGAACACTTCTTTGACGTCATATTTTTTGAACAAGTCGAGCAGGTGTTCGATAAGTGCCTTGCCATGGACTGGGATAAGAGGTTTGGGAATTTCGTTGGTGATTGGTCTCAAACGAGTACCTTTGCCGCCGCACAAAATGACTGCTTTTCGCGGACAACGCTTGCCCAAAGCTTTTTTTAACAACACTTCAATGTCATGTGAACGGTTTTTGATGTATTCTTTATCAACACGCTTGTCAACATCTGTAAGAATATCCTGCTCAACTGTTATTGTAATCCTCTCTTTCATCGATATCGTCTGCGTGTGGGTATATATAAATATTGTTAAAGTGTGATGATGTAATACTTTTTGTGTGTCAATGCTCCGCGTTGCCTTTATAAACTGGATAGTCTTTTTTATTTGGATGGATAAAGATGTGAGCGATTGGTGGCGGCAGACTGAAGCCGACATTGATAGTGCGAGATTTGCACTTTCTGGAGAAAAATATTATGTAGTTGTTATATTTGCACAGCAGTCAGCTGAAAAAGCTCTCAAAACAATCTATCTTTTGCGACATAATGAGTTGCCTCCAAAAATCCATGATTTAGTAGAACTTTGTGCACTTGTTTCAGCACCGACCGAGATAGTAGAACAAGCCAACGAATTGTCAGGTACCTATTTTAGTTCTCGTTATCCTGGCGCCGCGCCGAAAATACCCGTCGATTATTATAATCGAAAGAAAGCAGTTTTCTTCCTGCAGTGCGCCGAGGTGATTGTTGCATGGGCAAGAAAAAATATGTAGAATATGAACTTTTACGTCCTTTTATTGTCAGAGTAAAAAAGAGATTTGCTCCTGTTAAAGTAATTTTGTTTGGCTCGCGTGCACGAGGTGTGGTGCATCAGCATAGTGATTATGACATTCTCGTGGTCAGTCCGAAATTCAAGCGCATCGAATTCAGCGAAAGGTGTGCTCTGCTCTATGGTATGAAACGCGACATTCGCGTGCCTATGGATATAATTTGTCTGACGCCTGAAGAATATGATGAGCGCTCTCGACGACCGACGATTTTTCGTGAAATCGCACGTGAAGGGAAGGACATCACTGCACTGGCGTGAGTGTTTTTTATTACATATTCATTCTCTCATATGTATCGGGGGTCTAATCTTATAAATGTAGTTGGCGAAAAATAACTTTAAATCCTCATACCTTTTATTTTTTTTATGTATTACGTTTTCTCACAAGCTTTAAAAACGATTTTTGGTTTTTGTTTTATGGAGAGGTGGTTGTGAAATGATAAGTAAAGAGCCGGTGCTTATTAATGGAATCGGAACGGTCGGAAGCAGAACTGCACATCTTCTGTTAAGTATGGGGATTCCTGTTCATGGTGTTAAGTCTTCTGCATCAAAAGATGACCTGAAAACACAGGAATTACTTTCATTATACAAACAGTTTGGAGCTTTTCCTTTGCGCGTAGTTCCCGGCGAACATTATGATGAACGTGTCCGACAGTTTAAGCAGCTTGGACTTACTGTTATTGACAAGCCACTTCGCTATTCTACCATTGTCGATGCGACTGATGGTGATGTTACTGCGAAAAATGTTGCTGGCTATCAACAAGAACAACGCTTTCTTGTTCAGGGCGGAACAGATTTTGCTTTGGTGAAAAACGATTTTGTATCTGCGCCTCATACTGTGGGTAAAAAACTTGGAAACTTTCGTCGTGCACGACAGGTATCATGTAATACCACATTTTGCTCGACTGCGCTCGGGCAGGTACTTGAGCATGTTAGCGCGGAAGATATTGCTTCTGTTGATGTCGAATTGCATCGCCGTTGCCGTGATCCTGGCGAGAAAAAAGAATTTCGGGAAGCACTCGAATTAAAACATTCACATCATGCCCAAGATGTTATGAATGTGCTGCCGCAGCTTTCTGGCAAAATTACGTCGCAAGCAAACATCAATGCATGGGAACATTTTCATCATACACAGCTGTTGATTACGTTTCATCGGGCAGTCGATGCAAAAGTGATTGCAGAACAGTTGAAGAGTTATCCACGCTGCATTCTGGTTGATTCAGAATTAACTGAGAATGCGCGCGATGGAATGAAAACACTTATGGTCGTGAGTTCTGAACTTTCTGTTCAGGATGCTGATTGTTTGTTGCCTGTGTATAGTGTGCATCAGGTTTCGAAGAAAAGCATCATGATTAGAGGATTTACACCGCAACGAAGTGTTATTGCGTTGAGCTGTGCTGACTGGGTTCTTGGTTCTCTTGGAATGTCATGGGAAGAAGCGTTTATGCATACGAACAAGAATGCGAAATGGCATGGTTATTCAATTGCTGAGCTGAAAAAAGCGTATGAAGATAATGTGCGTGTGAAAGTTGTGGTGGTTTGAAGTTACTCAGTCGTTGACGTTACGAAAAGAAGAAAAAAAAATTAAACATTACGTAACTTTTTTCCCCTTCCTTCTGCTTCAACGACTACGAAAAAGTGTGAAGCGGGTTTGCAAAACATTGAAGTTGGCATTATTTTTTTTCATTAAAATATCTTACTGCGTTTTCAACGATGTCTGTCGTGCCGGTTGCTTTGATGACTCGTTCGTGCATTGGAGTGATGTTACCTGTCATCACTTTTTCAATTAAAAACGGACCTGTTTTTGGCGTGATAAGGGACCCATGCGCTTGACGAACGGTTTCAAGCAGAGCTATTCTGTAAAGATCCGCTAAAAAATATGTGAATAGATATGCGGGCTGATTGAAAACATGGTGGGCTAATACGTACGCAGGTGAAGGTCCCATTCGTGGTTCAACATTTTCTGGCTTTACAAGCTCGCTGCCTTCGTGAAATGCTTCTTGAGCGTGTTCTGTCCCTCTTCGATGCATTCCTATGTCTCCCAATGCAATACGGATTAGTCCATACATTGCATGCAGGGTGTTGAATGTGCTCCATTTTGTCAATGTTTTTGCATCCGTTCCTGTGTAGTGTGCAGTTAAATATGCTTCTTCGAGCGGAAGGGCGTCGTGGAATTTTGATACTATCTCGAGGCCTACAGTATTTTCAGTGAAAAAAATAGCACCATGACGCCTGCTTGCCAATCTATTCATTTCGTGATGGATTGCATGACCCAGTTCATGAGGAAATACTGTCAATCGTCTGCTTGCGTCGCCTTCGAACATTGTCGGTTGATAAAACAGGATATTCTTGCTAAGTGAGTACGGCCCGAGCGAACAGGTGAATGCTCCTGGACCTTTGCCCTCGCGTTTTTCAATATCTATATGGACTCCTTCTCCAGGCTGAAATAATCCCTTAACAATTATAGGGTCATATCCTATATTGTTGAGAAGTTCCAATCCAGCAGCCATTAACACTGATGGGTTCATCGACACACCCAATCTCGTAAATGGGTCTTTCTGCGCAATTACATAATTCAAGTCCCATGGAGCGATTTTTTCTTGACCTATTAGCTCTCTGACCAATTTTTCATAAGTCTGTTTTGTTCCGTCTACAAATTTGCGCATCATCTGTTCAACTTTTGCAGGATCGACCTCGCAATAAGCTGCTCTCACTTCAAAAAAATTGTGTGCTCGCGCATGTCTTCGAACAGCATTGTTTAGCGTGTCGATTTCTTCATGTACTTTGCGCTCTAAGTCGTCAAGTTCTCTTGCTTTCATGAAAAGCGATTCTCTCACTTTTGTATCAGGGTGTGTCTGAAGCAGTGTACCAACTTTGTCAAGACTTATCTCCCCCAAAGATTCGACAGTTATCCTTCGCTTGTTGTACGCTCCAAGTGCGGCTTTCCTTTGTTCAATGAATTCTGGATCGCTTAGAAATTGTTCATAAAGCGCGTGTCGTTTACGTAAATCAACAGCTCGCGTATCTAGCCCTTCTTCTGCAATGTTTGCAAAGTGGTTCAGTAGCTTACGGTATTCGCTTCCTTCCAAATGTATCACTGTTTTCCAACTGTACGCTTCTTTTGCTTTTTCAGCACGTGGATTAGTTCTTCCTCCTCGTTGATAGAAAATATCCAAATCGGTCTCTTCTTCCGACGCACTCAAAATTCTATCAAAATGTTCTAGTCTATCCTTCGTTTTTTGAAGAGACATCTCTCGGATGTCAATAGGGCTGGTATTCTCCTCCGATTCGAGTAAATCCATTCCCCAGACAACATTTGTCATGGCTACAATTGGTTTTGAGGTCCTATTTAAACTTTTTTCTGTTAATCACTCTAAAGTAGCTAAAAATCTAAACATTTTTATAATGCTGTTGAGATTGTGCTTGTTATGGCAGAAATAATCTACGAACGAAATGGGCAAGAAATGTCGAGAGTAGTCATTGATAGTTCAGTCACACCGGGAAAAGCTCTTGATTTCAACAAACTTCCTTCAGGTCTTGTTGGATACCTTCGAGGACTTCAACCATTCGTCAGTACTGGAAATCCATTATCAATACCACAGCTTGATGGTACCGTGTTTCGCACTTCACCCGTAACAGAGGTAAAACAAGAATGGAATACACTTGTTTGTGATACAGCCCATTCTGTTTATACTGTTCGGTATGTTGGTATTGATTTGGACGCAATGCTTCGCGATGGAAAAAGCAAAGGTGTCAATGCTGCGAGAATTCCTCAAGTTACTCTCCCATTTCCACCACTTTAAGCTCATTTTTCCTTCCCAAAACCTTTATATATCGCCTCTTATTTGTATAAATTGAGAGAGAAGGGAAGAAAAGACATTGTCTTCTATTGCAATGAAGTCGTTGTTACCAAGCTTAAAAGAAAAAAAGCGTTATATCGTATTCGAAGTTCTAGCTGAGCATCCCGCAAAACAACAGGATGTCTATGCTGCGATTACTGATGCAGTCTATCATATCTGTGGCATTCATGGTCTGGCAGAAGCGGGCATGCAATTTATTCCTGAACGATGGAATGGACAGCGAGGCGTAGTGCGCGTGAGCAATGTCGGCACTGACACGGTCAAAGCAGCTTTTCCTTTTGTGCAAACCATCGGAAAGAAGAAAGCAATCGTTCGCTCACTTTCAACGAGCGGCATTTTAGGTAAAACGGAAAAACATATGGCACGGTGATTGAAACATGGACGAAATGAAAATGACTCAACGGATGGGGTATGATCGCAGTATTACAATGTTCTCCCCCGATGGACGATTATTGCAGGTCGAATACGCAAAAAAGACAGTACGACAGGGAAGCACGGCAATCGGTGTTCAATGCAAAGATGGCGTTGTTCTTGTTGCAGACAAACGTATTGTCGGCAAGCTTGTTGTTCCTGATTCTGTTGACAAAGTTTTTCAGATTGATGATCATATTGCTGCGACCGCGGCAGGTATTATTTCCGATGCTCGTGTTCTTGTCGAGCGTGCGCAAATCAAAGCACAGCAACATCATGTTACTTATGATAGTGGCATTGACGTGCTAAGTGTTGTCAAAGATATGAGTGACTTATGTCAGTTCACGACACAAAGTGCAGGGTTGCGACCATTTGGCGTTTCTTTGTTGGTTGCGGGTGTCGATGAAGATGACGAGCCAAAATTGTTTGTTACTGATCCTACCGGGATTTTCTTTCGTTATCGAGCAGCAGTCATCGGTGAAGGCGAAGTGGATATAGAAAAAGTTTTGCAGGCAAAGTATCGCCAGAGCATGAACATCGAGGAAGGCGTTCAGCTTGCAGTCAAAGCGCTTGCTGATTTTGTGGGCGCTGATTTAAACACCGACCGACTTGAAGTTGTGAGCATCTCTGTTCATGAGAAAAAGTATGCACGCCTTACGGGCGACAAGTTACGTGACTTATTGGCAAAAGTGAGAAAACTATGATGCAGGAAAAAAAACATGTCCATCTGAATCTTGCGCGAATCAAGAAAGACGGTGAAATGTTTGAAGTTGATGTTGACCCAGATTTAGCAATCAAATACAAGAAAAATCCCGCAAGCATTGACATCAGGGAAGTGTTGCGTGTCGAGAATATCTTTAAGGATGCGCAAAAAGGACTTGTTGCAAGCAGCAAGCGGATGGAAGAGTTCTTTGGAACTGACGAGACCCTTGAAGTCGCTGCTTATATCATCAAGAATGGTGAAATTCAGGTCAGCGCTGATTACAGGGACCAATTGCGTGAAACAAAACGACGCCGAATCATCAGTATCATCCATCAAAATGGCATTGACCCCCGTACCAAAGCTCCTCATCCAGTGCAGCGTATTGAAGCTGCCATTGAAGAAGCAAAGGTGCGTATCGATGAAAACAAAAGCGCGGAAGATCAGGTACAACATATCGTTGACCAGTTACGCAGAGTGTTGCCCATTTCATTTTCAAAAAAGCAAATCTTGATGCACATTCCTGCACTTTTTGTGACGAAATCTCAGGGCATTGTGCGCAGCATGAGCACTATTATCAAAGAGTCGCACAATTCCGATGGTAGCTGGGATGTGACAGTTGAAATTCCCGGTGGCATGCAGGAAGAGTTTTTCGACAAACTTAACAATCTAACAAAAGGAATGATTGAAACAAGAATATTGAAGGAGTGATAATAATGGCTTTATTAGTTGAACCAAAACAGATTGTAGTGCCGGGTGAAGTACTGGCAGATGATGTAGATTACCTGCCCGGGCAGTATGCCTATCGGTCAGACAAGAAAATAATCGCAAAAAGAACCGGTGTCGTTGATATTCAGGGTCGTGCTATCAAGCTCATTCCCTTGTCTGGGCGCTATCTACCAAGAATCGACGACAAGATTGTCGTGAAAATCGTTGACATCACGATGAACGGATGGTTGATGGACATCAACTCTGCGTATGGCGCAATGCTCAACAGCAAGGACATCCCGCGATTTGTTCGCAAAGGCGAAGACTTGACACAATACTATGATGTCGGTGACTATTTGCGTGTCCGAATCTTTAACGTGACATCTCAAAATGTGGTTGATGTGACGATGAAAGAGCCAGGTTTGCAAAAGCTTGAAGGTGGTCGTGTCATCAAAATCAACCCTCACAAAGTGCCGCGTGTTATCGGCAAGCAGGGAAGCATGGTCACGTTAATCAAAGAAAAAACGCAGTGTAATATCACTGTCGGACAAAACGGTGTTGTATGGCTTCAAGGTCCAACACCAGAATCAGAAGTGCAGGCAGTGTGTGCAATAAAAAAGATTGAGGCAGAAGCTCATCTTGAAGGATTAACGGAACGCATGACTACATTTCTTTCGGAGGCACAATGACTTACAAAAAACGATTTGATGGTCGAGACTGGTTAGAGCTGCGACCTATTGAAGCTAAAGCAGGTGTCATCAAGAATGCGGATGGTAGCGCGTACTTTAAAATCGGAAAGACCGTTGCATATGCAGCGGTGTATGGTCCACGCGAATTGCATCCCAAGTTTTTGCAAAATCCAAAGACGGGAATCTTGCGCTGTTATTATGACATGATGCCTTTTTCAGGCATTGGTGATAGAGTAAGACCGGGTGCAAGTCGACGAAGTAAAGAAATTAGCATGGTCATGGAAAAGGCACTTGCGCCAGTTGTCGACCTGCGCGAATACCCAAATACAACGGTTGATGTTTATGTTGAACTACCGCAGACTGATGCGGGAAGCCGTTGTGCTGCAATCTGTGCGGCTGCAATTGCTCTTGCTGATGCGGGCATTACGATGAGTGATATCGTCAGCGCTATTGCAGTTGGTCGTGTTGATGACAAGATTGTTGCTGACCTCAACTATGAAGAGGAAAGTTATGAGGATGGACCGGTCGCAGACATTCCGATGGCAATTCTCTATAACACAAAAGAAGTTTCATTGCTTCAGATGGACGGCGAAATCTCAAAAGAAGAGCTAACTCCAGCACTGGAGATTGGAATTCAGGTCAGTGAGCAAATCGCCCAGATACAAATCAAAGCGATTAAAGACAAATACATGGTGAATAACAATGGATAAAGAATTACGAAGTTACACAGTGCAATTATTGCAGAAAGGAAAGCGTATCGATGGCCGTGGATTGACAGATTATCGTGAACCAGTCATCGTGCGTTCTGGTATCTCTGAAACTGCTGAGGGTAGTGCAGAAGTACACATCGGCGATACTATCGTTATGGCAGGCGTCAAGATGAGTATTGAAACGCCGTATCCTGATACACCTGATCAGGGTGGCATCATGGTGAATGTTGAGTTGTATCCCATGTCGAGTCCACAGTACGAGCCGGGTCCGCCGGGACCAGCAGCGGTTGAACTTGCGCGTGTTGTGGATAGAGGAATACGCGAAAGCAAGGCTATCGACATGAAAAAATTATGCATCG
>DATEAE010000143.1:0-2418 GCA_035288505.1 Candidatus Nanoarchaeia archaeon | reverse complement strand
TGTAATGTGTAAATCTTCTCCAGTTTTCTTTTCTTTTTTGGATGGCGTAACGGAATATTTTCTTTGAATATTTTTATGTTTTCCCGACCGCGTATTTCGACACAATATCTCAAATAGTTCCCTTTTATTTTGCCCGTTGTTGGCGGCCTGCTTCGTATCTTCGAGTTTATTCCATATCTAAGTAAAACAAACTGTAGTTGACGTGCAAACTGTTCTGCGACTGTATAATAATCAATGCTATGCGACCCCTCTGTGCGCCGTGCTGATACACATCCGTCTGCATCGTATATTCCTGCTAAATACTGAGAAAGAAGTCGGTTATTCAATTTCAACAGAGTCGGCGAAAATAATATCAGATGAGATTTTGGCGATTCAGGTATCCCCAGCGCTTCCAATATCTCTTTTAATATTTTTGAATGTGTTCTTGTTGCCTCAGGACGCATTTCATCTCCCTGTCGTATGTCATACGTCAAATTAAATTCTTGTCGGAGAATGTTTCGGAATGCTCGCTGTATTTCGTTTGTCGCATTTGAAAGTCGTACGCTATACGTTTCTCCTGATTTTCGTATATCCCCATCACCTGCAATCAATCCAGCAAGATAAAGCACGTTATCATTCAGAAACTGCGGAATTTTATGCACTTTGCCATTATACAGACTTATCTCGCGCACGTCTTCCTTTACATTTTTTCCAACAATCTCTGCTAATTTTAAAAATTGTCGAAGTTTGATATTTCCACGTGCATTTTCATTTGTCCAGTGCCAGTAAAACTGATTTTCTTTAACCCCTAGTTTTTTTGCTGCATTTCTAATTGAACCATACTTTCTTGAAAGTTCATCTACAATCTCTTTTACTTTATTTTTCACATGATGAACCACCGGATTTGACCGAATTAAATCGACGATTTTGATATTTGTCTCTTTTCCTTCCAGTAAGCATCGTGGCGTTGCAATAGACATCCCTTCACGGACTTCACTGCTTTTTATCCAATGAAGTTTTCCATTCTTGCACGTTAATAACTTTGTATTGCCCGTTAATTCGACTTTTTTGCCACTTGCAGTTTGTATACAAAAAACAACAGATGGCGCTTGTAATTTCCACAACGTCGCGGGTTTTGCCGAATGAATTTTAAGGTCATAAGAAAGTGTTTGTACCTTCACTTTATCTCCTGCTGTTTTTTTCCATACTCCTTGTTGAAACCAGTCCCCTGAAATTGGCTCGACAACATCTTTGATGGCAACAATTTCTCCGGGATTCGTGATGAGCATACTATTTGGCGAAACGCATAATCCGGCTGCACTTACTCCTTGTCCCGCAACATATCTCGCTTTTGGCGCAACCTTGACCGAGCGTTTTAACAGCACAGATTTTCCGCATCCCGGGTCTCCGACAAGCAATACGTGCATGTCTCCCCTGGTGATTGTCTGGTCAGCACGTTCTTTTCTCACTCCACCAACAAATTGCAACAACAAACCTTCTTTCGTTTTTTCATGTCCGTAAATACTTGGAGCGATGCTATCGACGAGCCGTTCAAAAACGTGCGGGTCGCGTGCCAGCTCTTTAATCTGATCTTCTTCCTGTTTCGATATTTTGATATCAAGATAATCTTCTTCGACCGGTTCAATATAATTCGCTTCAAACACCCAATCAAATTTCGTTGATTTTCCACCTTCTTTTAATGTCGTCGGAATTTCCGTAATCCATCCCGAAATGCGTACCTTGCTGCCCGGGCTTGTGCGCTTTTCATTCAACGGAGAAACTAAATCATTCTTCAGCAGAACATTGATTCGTTTTGGTTGTTCGCCACCTTCAAGTTCGTCCGTTGCTTCTTCCAGTACAATTCCTTGCGCATCAATAAATTCTTTCATCAATTCCTTGAATTTTCCTTTTCTGCCACAACCGCAGGTTCTCGGCTCCCGATACTTTCGTTCAAGCTGTAACACAGTCATCACAATTCCGCAGCTCGGGCATTCGAATCGCGTGCTGATGACATGCGGACGGACGTCACTTTTCTGTCGTACAGTGCCTTCGCTCCACATCATCTTCCGAAGGTGTTCTGTTCGCACGTCCCTGATAAGCATTTTAGAGCTTGACGAATAATTCTTAAAGCGCACATGAAAGCGTTCAATCTTTTTTGACAGGTCAAATTCTTTCACTGCTTGTTCTGCAGCAGCAATCGTTCCCTCAGGCTCTCGAAGCAATAATTCTGCGAGTTCTGGATCAAACAGACTGAGCTTTTTGAATTCCACAACAAGAAATAAGTCCCCTTTTCTTACTTGTTCTAAGAGCTTCGCGTAATAAAATTTTTCAAAAAACTCGTGAAACCTCGTTATCTGCTCCTGCGCATGTAATGGTGCGCTTTGCAGCGGGCTCACGTTCTCGCGTGGACCCTCCAATTACACCCCACCCCCACTTACT
>DATEAE010000142.1:0-2468 GCA_035288505.1 Candidatus Nanoarchaeia archaeon | reverse complement strand
ATGAAAGTGACAAATTGTCAGACATTACAGAACAGTGGCTTAAGAAGATTGGTAAATTTGAACGATTCCACGGCTCGCGGGATTATTTCAGGTTTTGTCAAAAATCACTATCGAAAGATACTGATGATATGGAACGACGGGTGGGACAGCGGGTGATTTTTGAGCATGCTCAGAAATATACTACAAATCCATTGGTGAAAAAAAATGGTATATTTCTGACATATCAGGACAGGTTTGTTTTTGAGGTCGTTCCCATCCGCGCAATCAAAAAAGCTGAAGATGCAGCGAACATTACCGATGTCAGTCCGTTACATGCAGCGTGGGTTAAAAAGAAGAGCACGGAAAAAATCTGTGATGACATACGGCTTGCGAAAGCATTTTGCAAAGCACAGCGCATGTACGGCGCAGAAAGCTATATCAGCGGTTTCAGTGGATACGTGTTGGAAATACTTATCATCCATTATGGTAGTTTTGAGAAATTTTTGAAAGCGGCAGCAGGATGGCGAGAAGGTACAATCATCGATTATTCACATTGGTATAAGAATGCACAGGATGTATTGCTATCAATTAATAAGGCAAAATTGCAATCACCTCTGATAGTTGTTGATCCAGTAGACAAGACGCGGAATGCTGCGGCTGCATTAGGCATTGAAAAATGGTTGCTCTTGAAAAAGAAATCCGCGCAGTTCCTGCGCAAGCCGAGCGCACGTTTTTTTACGAAGACAAAAATGACGATAGATATGCTCAAGAAGAAAACTGGTGTGTGGATTGAATTCAGCTCACCAAAAGGACAGCATGACAAAGTTGGCGCGCAGATTGTCAAAACTTTTGAACATGTTAAAAAAAATCTTTTGGGTTTTGGAATGATTGCTGCAAACTGGGAATGGGATGATAAAGTTGTATTTTGGTTTGTTGTCAAGACAAAAAAACGACCTTCCTCTGTGTTACGCAAAGGACCGCCGCTTGAGATGAAAGAACATGTGCAGCAGTTCATGAAGAAGCATAAGAAAATCGTGAAGAAAAACGGACATGCGTGGGCACAGGTGAAGCAGGCAGCGACGTTGAAAGAAGTTGTCCATGATGTTGTTGAAAAAGGGATGAAAGTGAAGATGTTTTCTTAAAATCTATCGCATGCCCTCGCTGTAAATATCTTTCAAGTTCTGAGCAATTGGCAACCCTCTTATCTTCGCATCTTCTAGTCGTGGAACGCATCCAAACCCAACTTTTTCTGTTCTCTCCCGAATAGCCTTTGCGAGCATCCCCTTGCCAGCTTCGTACTTTCCGTAAGACAAATGTGTTCCAACGCACGATTTAATATCACCAGTGATTGTAACATACATTGAAGCCATGCTTTGCGTGCACTTGACAGCTTGAGGATACAATGTTCTCATTTCAGGAATGCCAAACTCATCCTGGTCTAATCGAACCAATCTTCTGCGTAATTCTGCAAAATCAGCTGGTGAAACCTCATCTCTCTTTAATTCAGCCAGTTGGTCTTCCCGATAAATCCTGAGATTTTCACTTTGAGCAAATCGTGTAGGTCCTTCAGGAATATACGTTTTGATTATGGGCATGATATTCCTTTCCCTGCAATACCGTAAAATATCTTCAACCTCACCCACATTACTATTCATGACTAAAACATCAGCGCCAATTCTTGTTGTTCGATAGTTTATTCCATCCACAACCACTTCATTACCTTGAACTAATCCTGCATCCAACATTCTTTCTATAGTCTCATCCCTTCTCTTGGAATAGTCCGGCAGTGAACCACTAACATATTGGTCTTGCAATGCGTGGTTTCGACTCCACAATTTTACAAAAAAAGAAACGTCACGTTTTTTCCAGGCATCCATATGTTCAAATTCTTTTGAGACACCATGAGTAAAAACAACCGCATACATTCCAAAGTCATTGATTCTATCAATAATCTCATTAAATCGAGGATCAAGCGTGGGTTCTCCAGCTCCTACAATGTCAACCGTTTTAACACCCAAGCGCGCGGCTTCTCCCAGAAGTTCAACTTGGTGTTCATAGGGTAACTCATTCGATAACCGTTTCTTTGTTTTTCCATTCCACCCACCATCAACTCTCTTCGTAAAACAACCGGCACAAGATAAATTACAAACATTTGATAATTCAATGAGAAGTTTTACCAATCCATCTCTCTGATGTGCTGTCGTATAATCTTCTTTTGGCACGTCCCATCCTCTGATGATTGCAGGTTTTAATCGCATGTTTATCCACTTATAAGTAAGTACTTGGCATTAATATTAATTTTAAGATTATTTTTTTTACAAAAATAGCAAAATTTATAAGAAATAAGACGTTTTTAGTGGTTAAATGCAAAATTCAGATGTGATTGATAGAAAAATCTTGTATGAACTTGACTTTGACGCACGAATCCCCACTACTCGACTCGCCAAAAAGCTCAGGCAACCCAGAGAAAAAATAAATTATAGAATCAG
>DATEAE010000141.1:0-2494 GCA_035288505.1 Candidatus Nanoarchaeia archaeon | reverse complement strand
TTTAGGTCCAACACCCGGCAGCTCCATGAGCGCAGCATGAGCATCTTCATATCGTAATTTTTTTAGTTTATGTAAAAAACTTGTCGTTACGGTGTTATTCACCGCATGAATATACGTTGCACGAAAGCCAGTACCGCATGTTCTGAGCTTTTCAACATTATCTATCTCACCCATTTTTGGGAATAAATACACGCCTTCTTTCTCAGAGCCGAATGTTTGGGCAATGTTGTTCAAATCTCTTTTAATTCGAGGAATATTTGTTGCGCTCGAACAGAGAAAAGACACAAGACATTCCCAAGTGTCCTGACGCAATAAGCGCAAATCTGGATAGGCAGCAATTGCAGCACCAACAGATTTATCTTTTTGCAGCGTTGAAACAATGGAATTATAATTGTCATCTAACCGAAAAAAAGACGAAAACTTTTCTTTTGAAATTCCAACAAAGCTATTATCTGTTCGAACTAAAAACGAATGTTTTCCGTGAACGATTCGATAATGTTCACCTTCCTTCCAATACCTAAAGATTTGACCGCTGTCCAAAGTTGCAGGAATGTTAATCATAACGATGCCGTGCAGAAATCATTAAATAAACATTTGCTTTTAAATTGATATGCAGTGGGAAATGAGCAGATACACGAGCTTATTGGACAATATTATTCAAACACAAATTCCCGTCAGAGTAGAAGGCTGGGCAAGGACAGTTACAGTCCGAACAGAAATAAAAAAAGATAAAGCGCAAACATGTGTGTTTAAGCATGAAAGTCCAGGAACATACAATCCATGTTCAGATGTTTACTTAACAAGAATCGAAGTCCCCTCTAATTTGGAGGGGTTGAGAAAAACCCAGTAAGTACTTTCTGATTTTTGTGTAATGCTGCCATTGTCATCTCGTATCACCTAATTCTTTCCACTGCTTTGTGAATACTTGAATGATGAAAAGCCACTGGACAAGCCACTGGACAGCTTAAATTTACAAAAATAAGCTCAAAAAGCCACTGGACATTTTTTCGGGCGTGCGCGTGAGGTATATAAATAGATAAATCAAGAAAGATTTGATGAAAACATACCAATTCCGCTTGTATCCAAACGAGCAGGTCGAGCAGAAGATGTTTGACACTATTGAATTGTGCAGGCAGACATACAACATTCTTTTAGGCGAGCTGCAAGAACAAAAAGTCATCGACAAAGCGCAGATTCAGGGTATTATCCCTGACATGAAAATCTGCGACAGCAGATTCAAAAGGCTTTATTCAAAGTCAATGCAGTACGAATGTTACCGCTTGTTCTAAAACCTTCGTGCTTTGGCACAATCGAAGAAGAATGGCAAGCATGTTGGCTCATTACGTTTCAAAGGCAAAGGCTGGTTCAAGACTTTCACATATAACCAGTCTGGTTTCAAACTGATTGGAACAGGTAAGCGCAACAACACACTTCGTTTGTCAAAGATTGGAGATATTCCAATTCGTTGCCATCGTGTTATCAAAGGCGAAATAAGGCAAGTGACGATAAAGCACGAGCAATCGGGCAAGTGGTTTGCTTTTGTAGTGAGCGATGAAAAGAAATCCATTGTTCCGCAGCCCATTACGAAAGTTGTCGGGATTGATGTTGGTCTTGATAATTTTGTGTATGACAGTGATGGTCATGTTGTGAAGAATCCACGACACCTGAAACATAACGAAGTAAAATTGACAAAGCTCCAACAAAATCTTTCACGAAAAAAGAAAGGAAGCAAAAATCGTGTTAAACAGAGGATAAGAGTTGCTTGCAGACATGAAAAAATAAAAAACATCCGCACAGATTTTCTGCACAAGCTATCCTATTATTACACAACACAGTATGATGCGATTGGTATGGAAGACATGCCAATGACATTGAAGAAAGATAAGTTTTCAAAATCAAGGCAGGACGCATCGTGGGGACGACTGCGACAGTTCATAGCGTACAAGGCTGCAAGTGCTGGTAAGCTGTTGATAACTGTTGCGACGAAAGGGACGACACAACGATGCAGTCAATGCCAAACAATAGTGCCGAAAGAGTTATGGCAGAGAACACATGAATGTAGCAATTGCGGTTTTACTGCACCGAGAGATTACAATTCGGCACTGGAAATAAAGCGTCTCATGCTCAATGAGATAGGCTGGGGCACAGCCGAATCAACGCTTGTGGAGATGGGGCAGGTAGCTCCGTCGATGAAGCAAGAGGCTCCCCTCTTTTAGAGGAGAGTATGTCACGTGATGGTGACAAATATCGCGTTACTCCAGGAAGAAAAAAAACATTTTTTTACGTGACTTTTTTTCACTTTACTTCTGCATTCCACGACCAAAGGCATATAAACAAAAGACGAGAATTAAGTTTTATGCCCCAACTCATGCCCGACGCATCAAAGTACATCTTCAAAGATAATTTTATCAACCGTTATTCACAATTAACGAACTGGGAACAGTTCAAGCAGTATTCATTATCTTTCCTGCGAAAATCAATTCGTGTCAACATC
>DATEAE010000140.1:0-3820 GCA_035288505.1 Candidatus Nanoarchaeia archaeon | reverse complement strand
ACAACATTAACATTGCCCAGTTCGACCAAAGACTTTATGATGGCTGTTGCGATGCTTCCTGCTCCTATAAAGCCAATTCTACCTGCACGGAAGACGACCACGCATGTCTGATGCGATTTCTCCAATCGTACGTTTATCTGTTTCCATTTTATCCTCCGTTCTTCAGAATATACCCGAAGAACTTATAACGGCACAGGGTTAAAGCTATAAAAAAGAATTACAATATTATCTATAATCCCTGCCATAACAGATAGAAAAAGACTGGTACTATATAAGTTTTAGTAAAGTGCATAGCGACGAAGACATGACCATTCAGGTAACAACAAGTAAACTACTTGACACGAATTATAGAGAATTCGCCCCATCCCACCCTCACCAAAATCCCCACTCACTTCCTTCCCGCCTAAACGTTTTTAAACCATCAACCTAAAAAGTCATTATGGACATCTACACTGAGCTTATTCAGGAGATTAAGCAAAAAAACCTCACAATTCCTCAGCTCTCACGATTGAAGCGTCAGCTCTGCGTAAAATACAACACCAAAAAGCCACCGACAAACTTCGAAATTTTGTTGAACGCTCCAAACAGTGATAGAGACGAATTAAAAAAGAAAATTCTGGTTAAACCAGTGAGAACAGCTTCAGGCGTTGCTCCTGTTGCCATCATGACACAACCGTTTGCATGCGCACATGGAAAATGCACATTCTGCCCCGGCGGTCCGAACAGTTATTACGGCAACGTTCCTCAAAGTTACACTGGTCATGAGCCGACAACGATGAGAGCAATGCGCAACCAGTACGATGCCTATTTGCAGGTCTTTAATCGTCTTGAACAGTACGTTGCTCTTGGACATAATCATGATAAAGTTGAGCTCATCGTCATGGGTGGCACATTCCCATCAATGCCAGTTGAGTACCAAAACACATTCATTCGTGATGCATACGCAGCGATGAACGATTTTTCATTATTTTTCTACAACGACGGAATTCTTAACTTTGACAAGTTCAAAGACTTTTTTGAATTGCCCGGAGAGGTGGGCAGTACAGAAAGAACGCAGCACATTCACGAAAAATTGCAGGCAAAAAAAACAATAACATCATTAGCAGCAGAACAGCAGAGAAACGAGACTGCAAAAATACGGTGTGTTGCGTTGTGTATCGAAACAAAGCCAGACTGGGGTTTTCTAGAACATGGCAACCTCATGCTTGAACAGGGTTGCACAAGAGTAGAGATTGGCGTTCAGTCGGTCTATGATGACGTCCTCCACCATATCCACCGTGGTCATGATAGCAAAGATGCAAAAAAGAGCTTTCAAATTTTAAAAGATTTAGGTTTCAAAATTTCAGCACACTACATGCCTGGATTGCCTTTAACAGATGAAAAACGTGACATCGAAGGTTTTGAACAACTATTCTCAGACCAGGATTATCGTCCGGACATGTTAAAAATATACCCGTGCATGGTTGCGCCCGGCACAACGTTATACGTCCAGTGGAAACAAGGCAAATTTACACCATTGACCGCAGACCAGGCGGCACAGCGCATTGTCCAGATGAAAAAAGTCGTTCCAAGATATTGCCGTGTGCAGCGCATTTTGCGTGATGTTCCGACAAAAATGTGGGCAAGCGGTGTTGAATTTACGAATTTGCGACAATATATTCATGAAAAATACAAACCAACATGTGTCTGTATTCGTTGCAGGGAACCGATGGGACGAGAAATTGATGAGGATTCATTAAACACTGATGTTTTGGAGTATGATGCAAATGGTGGTACAGAATTTTTTATATCAGTCAATGACACGAAAAATGACATTATCGTTGGTTTTTGCAGGTTGCGCTTTCCTTCGCAGTTCTTACGTACAGAAATAACAAAAGACAGTGCTATCATCCGCGAGCTTCATGTCTATGGAACGGCAACAGCGATTGGAGATGAAGGAGCCATACAACATAAAGGATATGGAAAAGCATTGCTGAAAAAAGCAGAGGAGATTGCCCGATCGCATGAAAAGAACAAGATGGTAATTATTTCAGGAGTCGGTGCGCGTGTATACTATCAAAAACTTGGATATGAGAAAGAAGGACCGTATATGGTAAAGGGGATTTAACTTTATTTGTAGTCGATTTGCTAACCACTTAATTCTGCACAATTTTTCTTCCGAGAGAAACGCTATGCTCTTCAATTCGGCGCCAATGTGATTTTACAGACATAGTTTTTTGAAGCGAATCGAGTCTCGAAACTCGAGCGATAAATGGTCTATCTTGTGACGTGTGGTCGATGACATATTGAGGAGAGAGAACATAAATTTTAGTGATTGGTTTGCCAAAACGTCTAAGGATTTCCATTGTGATTTCAAAATGGCTCTTTCCATCAGCTCGCTGCAGAGAGCCGAAATAAACAGATACGAGTCTTTTCTCATCATCATTGAATTCTAAGCAAGCTCCAAATGACGTATCAATTTCTAGATAGCTTACTTCATCACTGAGAGGTTTAAGACGTAGACTTGACACATCTACGATAACAGTACTTGGACTTTTTATACATTGGAAAGCTTCATCAATCGGTGGAAAATAATTGTCATGATGTCGTAACTGCCAGGCTGAACTATTGACACGGTCGAAAAGATGACGAAATACAAGATTGTTTGCTGGAGAAGTTAGAGCAAGCAAAATATGCCCATCAGGAGGAAAATGTCCACGACCTACAAAATAGAGTGCACCATCTCCCGTATACACCTGTTGATATCTCAGACTATGATCAGATTGTCTTCTGGCCTGAACTTCTGCCGCAGATTGGATTACTTCAAGCTGAGAGCACGCCATAACAAGAGGCCCAACAATAGTATCAATGCTCATACATCGAGTTGAAAATCATCTCTTTATAAAATACAGCTAATTTTACGACTGTAAGTGAACAAACACAAACTATTCATACGTTCGTTCTCCGCAAGATTTCTAAGAATAAGAGAAATGATTATATAATAACAATCATTTTTATAAGGAATGTTAGTTACATCCTCATTCGAAAGCAGCGAAGATAATACACTCAATGCTGAATACATAAAGAAACGGGTAACAAACGCCGCAGAGCCTTTCTATTTTAGATCAAGAGGTGGTGCCATTGATATTTTTGTACAACAAAAGCAGGAACCACCAAAAGAAAGCGATGTATCATCGGTTGATGCCATGTGTCATGAAATAGTATCCGGTGAAAAGACAAGCCCTGCCCAACCCGAAGAAGTAATGAATTTAAGATTTTACAGATTTCCTGCAGCAGAGGTAGAAAAGGGAATAAAGTTGAACGAATTCAGCCCAACATATGAAGGATGGGAAGCACAATTGGCATTTTTAAGTATTAGACTGGAAGACAAAGGAGAAGCATTACAACGCCAGAGAGAATATGGTGCAAGCCTTCTCGGTCAAAATCAAGTGTTAGTAGAACAGGTTAACTACTTAGCACAACAAAATCAGTTGTTAATTCTTTTAATCCTCAGAGCACAAATGCGTCTATGAGGAAATAATCATCGGCATTCTCAATGTGACGTCGAATGGTTTAAGTGATGGTGACAAATATCGCCGTTACTCCAGGAAGAAAAAAAACATTTTTTTACGTGACTTTTTTTCACTTTATTTCTGCATTCCACGACCAAAGGCATATAAACAAAAGACGAGAATTAAGCTTTATGCCCCAACTCATGCCCGACGCATCAAAGTACATCTTCAAAGATAATTTTATCAACCGTTATTCACAATTAACGAACTGGGAACAGTTCAAGCAGTATTCATTATCTTTCCTGCGAAAATCAATTCGTGTCAACATC
>DATEAE010000139.1:0-4724 GCA_035288505.1 Candidatus Nanoarchaeia archaeon | reverse complement strand
ATCACCACTCGCATATTGAACAAAAGAATGTCCCACTTCGTCGATTTTCAAGAGATTCAACGAGACAGCTCCACAATCTTTCATGTGTCTATCGATCGTGTCGCGCATCTGTTGTTGCTGCATAAACTCATCTAAATCCAAAACTATATAAACTTTTCAGAGGTATTCCTCTCAAATGAACAAAACTCAGCTCACACGGCTCTTTAAAAAAACATGGCATTTTATCTGGCATGAGGACAGCGTTCTGAGCTGGCTAGTCAACATTGTTCTTGCGTTTGTTTTAATAAAATTCATCGTCTACCCATTGCTTGCAGCTTTTCTCGGAACGTCTTTTCCCATTGTTGCGGTTGTTTCGCCGAGCATGGAGCACCGCGAATCATTTGATTTATGGTGGGGTGACTTTGGTTCATGGTATGAGAAAAATAACATCACCAAAGCCGATTTTAAAAAATTTCCTTTGAAAAACGGTTTTGACAAGGGCGACATTATCATTTTGAGAAGCGCAAAAAATATCGAAATTGGTGATGTTGTCGTCTTCAAAAGCCACCGCGAGCAGCCGCGTCCTGACCCTATCATCCACCGCGTCGTAAAAACCGATTCTCGTTTTCAAACCAAAGGTGACAACAATGCACGCCAGATTAACGAGTGCAGTGATGGCTGTCTTGATGAAACTGACATCAGAGCTGAACAAATATTTGGAAAAGCGATGCTGCGCATTCCTTTGCTCGGCTGGGTAAAAATCTTATTTGTTGATTATATCGGCGCGCCATACTGTTCGGCAACAAAAAATGTATGGCCGTGTGGGGGTATCTGAAATGTTCTGTCCCAAGTGTAAGAGTTTATTGCGTCCCAAGCTCGATAAAGGAAAAAAGGTTATTGGTTGTGGCTGTGGCTACACCGCTCAAAACGTTTCTTCCACCATCAGTGAAAAAGGTAATGCTCAAAAAGAAATCCACGTTGTCGAGGAAGTAGAAACCAAGCCGTTGGTTGACATGGAATGCAAGAAGTGCGGGCATAAAAAAGCTTACTTCTGGAGTATCCAGACACGCGCATCTGATGAACCCGAAACGCGCTTCTTCAAATGCCAGAAGTGCAAGCATACGTGGCGGGAATATAAGTAGGAGCGGTACAAGCATTATTTTAGGCTCATTCAAAATTGAAACCTAACTGCTTCCATCTTTTTTCTCTTGTTGTTCGAGCGATCTGCAATTCCTTTTCCAGTGTGACTTTATCGAAATGTCTTGAAGTATTTGCACGACTAACTGAGTCACGAATAGCTGCAAGCTCATCTGTCCACCTGCTCGGATCACAGGCAGCTGCTTCTGGTCGCATCTGAAGCTCTCCCGATGCACAAACACTTATTCCAGCACGTGCCAGTCGTTGAGCTGATTGTTCAAAGTCAATTTGTGAAGGATAAAAATGATAGACAAACTCATCTCCTTTGAGAACAGTATAATAAAGCCCCATACTGTAATTGGAGCCATTGAATATATAAGAATATTCTGCTTTTCAGTGATACGATGAACCTTCCAATAAAAAACAATGTTCTTGAGGTCAAAGTCATCCCCAATGCTACAAAGACTGAAATTGTTTCGATTGAAAACAATGTTGTCAAAGTACGCGTTGCTGCTCCGCCCGACAAGAATAAAGCGAATGTTGAACTTTTGAAATTTCTGAAAAAAGAGTTTGGGTTAAAATTTAAACTAAAGTCAGGTGCGACATCGAGGGAGAAAGTACTGGAAGTAGTTTAGCCTCTCCGTAACATTTTTTCCAAATTATCAAAATCCCATCGTCCTTTATCATTGGCGTGAGCAACGTTATCCCGTACAGCTATTAGTCTTCTGTCTGACCAGCAATCCGGATGCTGATAAAGTTCAGCAGAATCAACAGAAAACCAACCATAATAGCGAAACCTCATACCTACTACATATAGTCGTACGACGGCCTGAACAAAATCTCTTGGCTTCTGATAAAAACGGTATGAGAAGTCCTCTCCACTTTGAAACACAACAAAGTACGCAGACATACATCAAGATTGTATTTTTTCTTTATGAATTTTTCCTCAACAACTCAATCGCTTTCACTCTATCTTTTTGTCCGAAGATAGCATTGGCAGCGACAATAATGTTTGCGCCGGCGTCAACTGCTTTCTTTACATTATCTGCAGTTATTCCACCGTCAATCACAATATCTTTTGTCGTCATTTTCCGCAAGAACATGACTTTGGACAAAACCGACGGAATAAAGAGCTGTCCTGCAGCTCCGGGACGAACACTCATCACCACAATCCTGTCAACATCAGGGACTAACATCATCACTTTTTCGATAGGTGTTTCAGGGTTAATCGCAATTCCGGCAGTACAACCCGTTTTTCTGATTGTAGCGATGACTTCTCCCGGTTTCTGTGTCGCTTCAACATGAAATGAAATGTTTTTTGCTCCTGCGCGTGCAAATGCCTCGACATACTTTTCAGGATTAAAGACCATCAGATGAACATCGATAGGTAGTGTCGTCTTGAGCGATTGTAAAATAACTGGCCCCATCGTTATCGCAGGAACAAAATGTCCGTCCATGACGTCAATATGCAGTTCATCGCTGTGTTTCTCAATGACATCTATTTCCTGCTGCAGTCGCCCAAAGTCAGCGGCTAATATTGAGGGGGCAATTTTAATGATTGTCAATTTTTGTAATCCTCCGGACATGCCTCTCTTCTCCTGGAAAATCTGTTTCTAACCATAATTGGACTGCTGAAAGCGCCTCTTTTTCCGTTAAAAACCGTGCGCCGAGAGATAATATATTTGCGTTGTTGTGTGTGCGTGAGAGTTTTACTATTTCATGATTTCCGCCATAATAGACCGCCGCACGAACGTTTTTTATCCGGTTTGCAGCGATTGCTTCTCCCTGTCCAGAGCCGCCGAGAATGATGCCTTTACTGTTTTTGTTTCGTGCAACTTTTTCAGCAACAGGAAAAACAAAGTCAGGATAATCACAAAGTTTGTCGTCAAACGTTCCGCAATCTTCAACGTCGTCTGTTTTACTTAGATGTTTTTTCAAGAATTCTTTCAACGGAAAACCAGCATGGTCAGAGCCGAGGAATATCTTCATCCTGCTTTGAACTAACAAGACGTTTAAGTATATTTCTGTAGAATTGCTTCAGAAGACATGAGACTTTTCTATAAAAGTAGCAAAATTTTATCAAATAATAAACCAAATTTATATTGAAAATGCAGAAAATAGGAAAGCAGAAAAGCATTAAAGTTGACGATTTTGCTGGCGATATTTGAAAAATTTAAAAAAGAAACGCAAGCAGTTGAGCAGAATGGAAGGCAAAAAATAGATACGTTTAATTTTTTTCTTCCTTTCGTAGCGGCATGGCCAGAAGTCTGTAGTCGACTTTGCCTGAACTAAACGTACATTTCTCTAATTGTCAACGTTTAAATACCCCTCTCCTATCTTTAGTCTATGAAATACAATTCAATCCCTCCCGTTCCACGTGCACAAGCACTTATTGATGTCGCGTTCAGGCGCACGAAAAGCGCCATGGAAAAGAGAGCGCATTCCAAATTTGCAGCAGTGCGCAAAGAGTGTAAGCGCGTTTCCACCGTCGTCGATGTTCTCGTTAAAAGGCTCAAGTCCGTCACAAAAAGCTTTCCACGTCCTCCTTCGTTATTCTATAAAGAACTGATGAATATTACCATTGATGTGCCTCAGTTTGAATCGTCATTGCGCGTCATCAACAAAATTATTGATGACATTCTAAAAGTGCAGTCCTTTACGGAGAAAAGAATTGAAACATCTTCAAATCTTGACCGATTGCGCCGTGCATTTTACGGCAGAGTGTCGGGGCTTCTCAAAAAAGCAGACAAGCATCTGGTGTTTCTTGACCATGTTCGTCACATCATGAGAGATTATCCTATGATACAGGACCTTCCGACCATTGCAATCGTCGGTTTTCCTAATGTAGGCAAAACAACGTTATTGACGAAACTGACCAGTTCGAAAGCAAAAATTGCGCCGTACGCATTTACAACACAAAACATCAATTGTGGATATATCACTTTTGGCAGCAGAGTTATCCAGTTGCTTGACACGCCAGGAACGCTTGCACGTCCGGAAAAGATGAACGCGATTGAAAAGCAGGCGTACTGTGCGATGAAAATTTCTGCGGAAAAACTCATCTATGTTTTCGACCCGACAGACACCTATCCGATGGAGCAACAGGAAAAGCTTCTTGAAATCATTAGTGCATTTGATAAAAAAATTATTTTGTTCATGAGCAAAACAGATATCGCGCAGGAAAGCAAAATAAAAGAAATTCAGCGATTGCATCCGGAAATATTAACTTTGGTTGAAGAAGTGAAAGACAAGTTGATATAATAATCACGGGTGGTGTCGAATTTTAGATGGTCGTTGAAGCAGAAGGAAGGCGAAAAAATTACGTTTAAAAAATATTTTTATCTTCCTTTCGTAGCGGCAGACTGGGAGTTCATAGGTACAACGATCAAAATAATTCTTACCTAAAAATCTACTTTTCTGTAATCAGACAAGAACAAGGTAGTTTTGAACTTGCACGTTTTAATGCCTTTTTTGCACTTGCAACGTCTTTCTTGTCAACACGAGCTTCCATGATGATATCACCGGTAAAAACACGTGCTGCCATGCTGATGGGTTTTCCAAACGCTAACTTCATTCCCGTACTCATACGGTCTGCGCCTGCACCCGTA
>DATEAE010000138.1:0-10218 GCA_035288505.1 Candidatus Nanoarchaeia archaeon | reverse complement strand
TTTGTGTACGAAATCTATCCTACAAATAAAAAAGTTGAAAGAGTGCTGCTTGAACTCATTGCATCAAGGGGTGACGCTGTTGAGAAACTACAGAAGCTCAAAGAAAACCCGAGAAAAAGCGTCGGTGCGCATCCACTCCACGGACAGCTGTCGGGAAAATGGTCCTGTTGGCTTGGTTCGAACATCAGAATGATATATTTTATTGATGACGTAAACAAACGAATAGAAGTTGAAGCAATCGGCTCACACAAAATTTATTAAATATTAATTTTTTTGAATTTTATTCTTTTTTTTCGGTTTTCTTCACTCTCAAGAATCTGTTTCATCATTTCAGGATTCTGAAGTATTTCAATAGTTTCTTTCATTCCTTCGTATTCTTTCTTTGAAATCATGATTAACTCGGACATACACTAACAGGAGGAAATGACATTTATAAGTCTTTTGCTTAAATAAAAAATGGTGTTATCCCGAAACTATTTCCCTACGACAGCTTAAATAAAAAATGTCTAACCAAAAACCATTTTAACCATCACCACTTTCTCTGTTCAATGGCAACTGCACTAATTACCGGAGCAACCTCAGGCATCGGACTGGAAATCGCTCAAATATTAGCGAAGAAGTACGACCTTTTTCTCGTCAGCAGGGATAAGAAAAAGTTAGAATTACTAAAAAAGTCACTAGAGGCAGAACATAATCATACCGTTCACGTCATGAGTATTGACTTGTCCAAAAAAAACGCTGCGCAGAAAGTGTTTGCACGCGCGAAGCGTTTGTCCATCGATGTTCTCATCAATAACGCAGGATTTGGTGTATCTGGAGAAAGCGTTGACGCTGATTCCTCAAAAGTTAGCGCAATGCTCCATCTTAATATTTTGACTCTCACAGAACTCAGCGCTTTGTTTGGCCAGCAAATGAAAGCAGAAAAAGCAGGGTATATTCTTAATGTTGCATCCATTGCTGCATTTCAACCCGTTCCGTATTTGGCATCATACAGCGCATCAAAGAGCTACGTTCTCAACTATACGGAAGCGTTGGCGAAAGAGCTCGAAGAATACAATGTTCATGTCACCTGCCTCTGTCCGGGTGTTACGTCCACCAACTTCTATACTGCAATGGGCTCCAAAACCAAAGGTGGCTCTCCACGTGAGGTCGCAATTGCAGGAATAACTGCATTATTCAACCAAAAAATGACTGTTGTTCCTGGGTTCAAGAACAAGCTTCGCATTTACATTGAACGCCTATTGCCGCGCGCGATTATTGCGATGCTCTCGAAGAAAGTGATGCGAAAAGGAATGAAATAGACCTGAAAGTTAGCAAACGCATTTCTTGTCGTACGTAATTAGTCTAATCAGTTTATGATTGAAAATAATGTCCTCCTCCATGGCAGCGACGGATTTTCTGCGGAAAATCCTACTCCGCTTTCCTGCGGGAAAGCTCCGTCGCGCCACGGAGAATAATATTTTTACTCTTATTCGACTAACGACTTATTACTTACTTCTTTTCAATAGATATATAAACCGTCCCTCTTAAAATAAGGTATGAAACAATTCCTGCCGACAACGCTGGATGAGGGTAAATCTTACTATTCAGATTTCCAATCCTTCGATGTCATCTTTGTCACGGGTGATCCGTATTACGACCATCCTCTCAGTGGCGTTGCTATCCTTTCACGGCTTCTCGACAGGAAAGGCTACAAAGTCGGCATTATCGCACAACCTCTGGAAGACAACGACTATCAGGTGTGCGGCACTCCAAAATACTTCTTTTGTATAACATCAGGATTGCTTGATTCAATGCTTGCGAATTACACCCCCATGCTCAAGCAGCGCGAAAATGTTCTTGTTCCGGAACGCGCTCTGATGGTGTACACGCAAAAGCTGAAACAACTCCACAAAGGCGTGATGACAATTATTGGAGGCGTTGAAGCAACGATTCGAAGATTCACACATTTCGACTACAAAGAGAACAAGCTGCGCAGAGGCATTCTCAATGATACCAAAGCAGATTTGCTCTTGTTCGGCAACGCAGAACGTTCGCTTCTCACACTGCTTGAACGAATGCAGAAACTAGGAGTTCCTATCACTTTTCAAAACATTCGACAGCAGATTGATTTACCATCTCTTGAGGGTGTTTCTTATCTTATTAAAAAAGACGAAATCACAAAAGCGATGCGCAACCTTCCGAGTTACGAGGAATGCGTCGCCGACAAAGATAAATTTAATCTGTTGACCAGAATATTTTATCTTCTTCCTGAAGATGCGTTCACTGAGGCGTGCGGCTTAGGAATCGTTCGGCACAACCGTCCGTCGCACACGCTCACCGAAGAAGAGATGGATTTCATTTATAATTCGCCATTTACACGCGAGCTGCATCCGAATACCAAAAATCTTGCATTCAACCAGGAGATGGTAGGCAACCTCGAAAGCAGCGTTATCATCGGTAGGGGATGTTGGGGCAGCTGTTCATTCTGTGTCATTCCGCTCGTGCAGGGCAAAGAAGTCGCACGCAGAAGCAAAGACGGCATTCTTCATGAAATCGAGACGCTTTATAAAAACGGCATGAAAAAGATAAATGATTTGACGCTTCCGACGCTGAACATGTACGGTTCGCGCTGCAGCCTGTATACAGAGGAGCAGAAAATGCATTCTCCCATTATCAATAAAACCATCACTGTTTTTAATAAAGTAAAGTACTGCAACCAGCAATGTGTCGGCTGCAAGTATCGGGTGTTGTCCGACGACCTCATCCCTGTGCTTGAAGGTGTTGAGAAACTTCAGCAGAAATATGATGGCTCGCTTGAACTGAGAAGCGCGCTCCGCCATGATATTGTGCTGCAGCAGAAAGAATTGTTTAGAAAAGTGATGCTCTTTACGTCACGATTAAAAATTGCGCCCGAACATATTTCTGACCATGTGTTGAAACAGATGAATAAAGCTGATGGCAACGCATTCAAAGAATTTCTGAAAGAATTTCAGGCAGTGAACAAAGAACAGGGGACAGATAAAAGATTAGTACCCTACTTTGTTGCAGCGCATCCGGGTTCGACCATGCGAGATATGGAAGTGCTGCGAAAGTTCTGCAAAGAAGAAGACATTTTCATCAATCTGACGCAGGTATTTACGCCAACGCCCGGAACGATGAGCACTGCTATGTATTATACGGGAAAAGACCCGGTGACAAAGAAAGAAGTGTACGTGCCGCGCACATTCCGGGAGAAAAAAGACCAGAAGAACTTGTTGTTTGCTGAGGAGAAGGTTGTGGATGAGAATGGATGAACGAGTTCTACATTTAGAGTTTCGCTAATCTTTATAAATTGTCTTTGCATTTCTGCAGCATAACTTATGAAACAGCACAAAGGCAACATCGGAATGCAAAAGCGCAGAGCGATGTGGAGAAGAAGAAAACAAAGAACTTCTCATAATTACGAAATTGACGCGCTCCTTAAAAAGAATATTCAAACCTTGAAATCCATTGGCAAATACAACGAAAATGATCGACAAAACCCTTATTCTCGAACGGATGGAGAAGAAATTGTTGCACGTACATTAGCAAAACTAAAAATAAGATATATCCCGCAGTACTATCTTGGGCGATTGAACGGTGACAATTGCAATTACCGTATTTCTGATTTTTATCTTCCTAAAGAAAAGCTTCATATTGAGTTTTTAGGGAGATGGAATAAAAGTGAGCTGGATAACAGAAGTTACAAATATAAAATGGCAATTTATCACAGGAATAATATCCAATTCGTATCAATATTTCCAAACAATTTGTTTAACATTACATGGGTTCTTAAAACAAGAATTCAGGAAAAACTAAATCCACCAAAAACTATTTCGTCTCGTTCACCAATCGGTCAGGCACCCACACCTGTTAGTGATGTCCCTAAAAGTTGGTTATATAGGCTTTTTAGCTAGAAGGTCGTATGAAAAAAATGATGAATGATTTATTTGAAACTGAACTTGTATGCAATACCTGTAAAAAGAAAACGGTCAAAGGTTCGATAAAGAAAGGAGGCTTCACTATCCGAACATGGGAGTGTGCGACATGTGATAAAATAGGGCATCATCCTTCAGATGCACAGGATTATTTAAAATTTAGATAGTTTTTTTTCAAACTTCTCGCAGCATTTAAATATCATAAGTCTCATTATAGTACACATGAATGATATTCAAAAAATTAAAAAGCGAATTGTTCCTGTTTTGAAGAAGAATAAAGTAAAGAAAGCTGGTATCTTTGGCTCATACGCAACAGGGAAACAGAAGAAAGGAAGCGACGTTGACATTATTATTCAACTTCCTAGAGGTATTGGTTTTGGATTTGTTGGGATTCAATTTGAGCTGGAAAAAGCACTAGGAAAAAAAGTGGATTTAGTAACGTACAAAGGTTTAAGCCCTTACCTTAAAAAAAGAATTTTGGGAGAGGAGGTGAGAATCTTATGACAATACACGATGATATTCCATATGTTCTTCACATTCTGGAAGCAATACATAATATAGAAAAGTCTATCAAAGATTGTTCTCAGAGTGAGTTTGCTGTAAATACAGATATGAAAGATGCCAACGTGAGAAGGATTGAAATAATAGGTGAGGCAGCTAAAAATATATCACCGTCTACTAAGCAGAAATATGCGGATGTTAACTGGAAAGAAATCGTTGGAACACGCGATAAAATGATTCATCACTATTTTGGAGTCAACTATGATATTATTTGGGACATACTGAAACGAGATATTCCAAAGCTAAAAAAGACAATACTGAAGATGAAAGAAGAGATGGTGCATGATTAGGGTTTCGCTTCATCAAACACCTTCCCAAACTCCTTCAAAAACTGCGCCGCAATCCCTTCATCCTCAATAATCAAAAGATTCTCATCGTTCCGTTCGTCGCCGTTCTTCGTCGGATTCATCGAGCCGGTAATTACTGTTGAATTGTCTATCACAAAAACTTTGTGATGCATAGTATACTTGTTCCCATCTTTCCGTACATCCATGTTTTTTGATACAAATAAGTCGTACGGTTCGTACTCAGTTATCTGTCGCGTTTCAAAAACTCCTTTCACGGTCACATTCTGTTCAAACCGTGACAACACCGCATCGGTTATTCCGTCGTGTGTAAAACTAAAGGTCATGAAATAAATCTCTCGTTGTGCTTTTTCAATTTCTGAAATAATTTTCGCAGCACAGTCATCCTCAGGACAGAAATAGATTGAAACCGGTATATCTTCAACGAAAAAAGAATTTTGCACACTTTTCCTGTTCCTGCTCTGGTTCCACAGCTCCTGAAATTCGTTTTCATATAGCGCGGCAATGTCAGCAGAACGCAACAAAATTATATTATTGTTATTCTTGGTAATATCATTCACTGTCGGATTCATGCTTCCGGTAAATATTTTGTCTCCAGCAACACAAAATTTGTTGTGCATCAATCCTCCACCATCATCAATAACAATATTCTTCATTGCCATAACATCTTCTTCGCTGTCTTTGTCAACAACAACCTGCACATTCTCTCGGTTCAGAAACTCAATGAGCTCAGGCTTGTTCAGTTCGTACAACGCACAATGTTTTTCGTCATTACCTAAAAAATCCATAAATATTCTTGAACAATTCTCCTGCGGGCAAAAATGAACTTCGAGTTGTGCATCCTCCTGCAAAGTCGTTACTGTGTCTGTTGGTGTCGGCTCATCAAATGGCACTGCACCTATCGGTATGTCAAAATCAGCAAGAGAAACACATCCAACGAGCAGGATAAGACTACTCAACAGAAATTTTCGGTTCACTTTCAACCACAACTTTTTCCGCTTTTCCTTTCAGCGTCATCATATCGGCAAATGTCAATGTTCCATCGAACAGTCGAATATCGACCGCATCAGAAACGGTGAATGTTCCACGTCCTACAACTTCAAGAGTACCTGTTCCGGTAATAGATAATCTCTTTTGTTTTAGGTCTCCAATTTCCAGCTGCTCAAAATCCATTGCGGATGAAACTGCAACATTTCCGTTAATCGCAACTTGGTCAACGACTGCAGAACGTGCCGAGCCATCAAATGAAACATGATTGCCCTCTACATTTATTTCTCCTTCATATCCCTGAAAAACTAATGGACCTTGCACATGGTCCACTTCTAACCCATTGAGACTGATGACTGCCTGGTCGTTTGAAATAATCACAAGCGTGACATCATCGACGTCCAAAGAAATTTCAGGAATAGTTAATTCTCCGGACACCTGAAACAACCCGCTTGCAGGCTCTCCTAATGGTGAAATGGCAGCAGTATTGATGAGTTCTCCATCGCCAGTACTCACGGCAATATAGCCTACAACAAATAATGAAAATACAACTGCAAGAAGTGTGATATCTCGTCGCGTCTTGCTCATGCGGCGTTTCCGCTCGTGCGGCATCTCAAAACCTCTTTGCATTTACGAAAAGACATTGTTTATCTATTTTAAGCTTTCGCCCATTTCTCTCAATTCTTCCGCATTTCTCAGCAGGTTGTATATCATGTCCGGCTCGAATTGTGAAAGAAAAGTTGTCCACAGCGGATTTTTTTTGCGTGGTGTAAACGTGATTCCATACATTTTGGCATATGCTGCAACTTCGCTGTCCCGAAGATGAAGAAATAGTTTGAGCTGATTATCGTGTTTGAACTGTCCATCTGTGCTCATCCGTTCCAGAAACTCAACACATTCGTCATCCAGTGTCCATTCGACAACGGCTTTCTCGCCTTCAATAGTACGTTCTGTAAAAACAAGCTCAAGAGGCATGTTTATAATTCGTTTTATCACAAAAGCTGCAACGTTGCCTGTAACAAAAACGCGCTCTCCCCGTTGAAATGGCTTTTCACGCAATACCTTTTTGACGCGCCGTTCAAACTGTTCAATAAAGCAGCCTCTGCACCATGTTTTATCTGCAAGTGCCAATAAAGCTTCATTTCCGCAAAAACAGGTCATATGTGATGCTCCATGCTTTTACGATAATGCATTTCAAATTCATCGATTTTATCAAGATAGTAAAAGCTAAGATGTGCTTGTAAACGTCCAAATTGAAGCGCAGAAATCAGAAAAGGCATATCGTTCCTGTCGACACGAATTCCCATTCGTGCAAGAGTATGTGGGAACCAACGAACGTCATACATAATGTCAATAACTTTGTCCAGAGCTTTTACTGGGCTTAAACCACCACCCTCTGTTCTTCCAATGTCCTCGCAGCGCTCCATAAATTCTTTCAAATCTACCCGATGGCGAAGCACTTCGCCTTTCATATGGCCGCTCACCAGAGCAATAGCCGCCAGACGATGGTCAATGGTATCCATGATACTACTTTTGAATACTAAAGTCACGAAATCTATATAAATAGGTATCTCCAAAAAAGAATTACGTCTATCACCTCTTTTTCCCGCCGGGGTCTGTTCGCAGGTCCCGGAGGGTTTTTTACTCTGAGTTGAACACATTATAATCGGGCATTCAAACTGTGATTTATGGACTTATAGTCACTGCCGTTACGATAGGAAGAAAAAAAAATACGTCTTTACGTTTTTTTCGCCTTCCTTCTGCTTCAACGACCCTACCACCATTACATCCAGCTTCTCAAGCTCATTTCATTCTCCGTAAGTAATAAGTCGTTAGTCGAATAAGAGTAAAAATATTATTCCCCGTGGCGCGACGGAGCTTTCCCGCAGGAAAGCGGAGTAGGATTTTCCGCAGAAAATCCGTCGCTGCCATGGAGGAGAATAATATTTTTACGATAAAACAGAAGTTAGACTAATTACGTACCATTCTCCCATAGAAATATAAACGGAAATAATCTTCCACGTGTTATGAAAAAGAGGTTACTTTTGTTTCTTATACTGGTTATTCTCCCAATTGTATTAGCTGCTGAAGACGAAATATATTCTGATACGGTAAGAAGCGGCACAATCACCGCAGAGGCGCTGACGTTTGATATAAACGTCGCGGACACCGCCGTATACATCAGATATAACAATCAGGCGACATTGATTCCTGCGGGCGAATGTAAAATAAGAGATAATCTCAGGTTCTGCATCGGCACGATTTCTTTCGTTTCCCGCAATTCGACAACATGGGAAAATGTGTACGAAACGACGCTGGACATTTATCTTGAGCAGCTTCTGGAGATGAACAAGACACTGGAAAAGACAACGCTTCTTATTGACGAACAAACACCGGGAAAGATTGTGCTCCGCAACACGGGCTCTATACCAGCGAAGGATATTGTGTTACAAGATTCTTATGGTGACGGCTTTGCTCTTTCAGATGTTGAGCAGTGTGATATTGTTGGCGATACGATTGAGTGGCGTGGCGCGATGGACCCAAATGCGCGAATCATCTGCACATTTACAATAACTGCTCTCAAGCCTCAAACCTATACCTCAAAAACCAAGCTGAGTTATTTCGACGGCATCCTACAAAACAATGTCACGGGCGAACTGAAGCTCAAAGTACAGAACAGCTCGCTCAAAATAACTCCAAAATTCAATGCTTCTGATTTTGAGATTGGCGATGCGTTGAACATAACATTCAAAGTTGAAAATATTCAGGCCGAAGACTTGGAAGTGAAGTCATTGGTATTTACAGTTCCATTCGACATTCTTGAGATGAGCAGTTCAAATTCGGATGTCAAGAAGGCAGGGAACAAGATAAATTGGGCAGGCACGCTTGAAAAAAACAATCCGTTTAACATTACATTACAGATTCGTGCAACACGTTCGGGCAACTTTCCTGTTCATATCGAGCAGCGCTATCTTGAGGGGCAGTTCATCCGCGACAGTTCTGCTGATGTAACTATTCCTGTCATCTGTCATTGTCCTATTATTGACGTCAGTGACATGAATGACGGGCAGATAAGAATCTCCTTGTTCAACCCCAGCAGAACGCAGAGATATGAAAACTTAATGATTGATTCTGACTCAAATATTCCAAACATCGTTATCCCTGCAATTAACGAACTCCTTCCACGGGAATCTATTTTGTTGGTCAATACTCCTCTTGCCGAATCAGAAGTGCAGCGATATATCAACATCACTGCGACGTATGAATCACAATTCAAACAGGAATTGCTCACCTCTAAATTTATCAAGATTAATCATGTTAAACAAGCTGAAGAAACGCCAAGCGAGGAAGAAATTGAAGAAAGCCTTATCATCATCGATGAAAACGAAACAACGGCACTCTCAGAAATTCTTTCAGATATATCCATACCCATGCCGAGAGACAACAGGACCCGAACTATCCTCATCGGCGCAGCAATCGTTATTGTTGTGGTTGGACAGTTGTTTTTTGTGATACGACTTTTGCGACGATAGCTTTTTAATACATTCTCTTATCTCAAGTCCATGGACCTCGGTAAAGCGTTTATTGAAAGTGCGTCACTGTTCAAAAAACAGAAGCTGCTCTTCGTTCCTCAATTAGTGCTGTCTTTATTCGTCTTGTGGCTGACTATGTCATTCATTTCTCTATCAGGAACGGGCGATTTTCTTCGTGAGGCTCGTGCTGAAGAACCGAACATCGAAACACTCAAGCCTCTTTTAAATCCGTTCAATGTTGTGTTATTCATAATAATGTTCTTCTTAGGGGTAATAGGCGCAATATACTTTTCGTCTCTGTCTTTTGCACTCATCGCTCGTTCAATGAAAGGAAAAGTGTTTACCATTGGTGAGCTGTTGCGTTTGAACAACTCTTTTGTTCTGCGTTATTTTCTTCTCAACATCATTATCACTGCTCTTCTTATCGTTCCTATACTCGTACCTCTTGGCCTCACAGTGCTGGCATTTATGGTAAGTGATTCTTTGGGTTTTGCACTTGCGGTAATATCATTCTTTTTGGTTCTTGCGTACTGGCTCCTGCTTGGCGCACGCTTTTTACTTATCGAACCTATCCTCTATCTGGAGAATGTGTCGGTTATTGACTCGTTCAAAAAGAGTTATTCGTATACATCCAAAAACGTAGGGTGGGCGTTGCTTCTGTTGTTAGTCATCGGTGGAGGAAGCTACCTCGCCGGCTTGGCTGCCCAACCAATATACAACATGATATTTGATGTTCTTCTGTCAGGTAATCTATCCAGCATGTTGAACCTTTTGTTTCTTCCATTGTTTCTTGTCCTGCAAGCCGCTGCAGCAACATTTTTAAATGCCGTTCTCTTTTGTTCATTAGAAGAGTTTAAAGGAGGCTAACGAATGGCAACAAAAAAAGCATCGAAA
>DATEAE010000137.1:0-4909 GCA_035288505.1 Candidatus Nanoarchaeia archaeon | reverse complement strand
AAAAACTAAATTATCTGAACAACCATTACTTGTCGCCGTGGTTGGCGATGTTGATGATGACGTTAAGAGTGCCTGCTGGGCTATTGGCACTGATGTTATGCTTATCACTTTACAAGTCACAGGTGGGATGGAAAGCAATCTAATCGTAACACCCACAGTTGTGCTTGAAACAACACAAACTGAAAGATTGATAAACGAACCAAAATCCGAGAAGGATCACTTTGATGGGAAAGAGCACATGAAGCCATTGTATGATGAACTTATTATTAAATTACGAAAGGAACTTGATTCAAATATTAAAATAAATCCGTCACCACAAAATTATATTGGAATAATTAATAGGAAATCTTTTGGTGAAATTTATATAAAGAAAAAAAGGTTGCAATTATACCTATTGATGTCCCCTAATGAAGAAGAGCAAGATGATGAGGATATTACTCCACATCGTAATGGATCTTGGAGTTTCATCGACCTATCCGAAGAAAAAGATTTAACAGGAAAGAAATGGAATTGGATTAAAAGGGCATACACTAACGCTTCTTAATAAAAATCAGAAAAAGAAACAAAAGAAATAATTTCTTTTGCCGCTTCCGAAACCGCCTCAAGATTATCCATGATCTTCTTGTAGTCCGCGTTATACAGCGCAAGATAGTTGAAGCTTTTGGTTTCAAGCCCAAAATGCTTCCCAACAACGTACGCAGTCGCTTCCGCCTGTATCTCCTGCTGCTGCTTAGACAGCTTCTTCCCTTCTTCTGAGTAATGCAGCAGTTCGTGCGCAATCTCATGGATGAGCGTATTTGTCCGCATATTGTAGCCGCCATCCTCAGCAATTATAATTTTACCCCCTTTGCTGTAGCCATACAACCCATTCACACCAAGCTTCTGAAGCTCAAGCTTGATGTTTTTGCTGTGGCACAGCCAAACAAGTGTTTCATACAGCTGTTCGGCATCGTTGCCCTGAAGCTCAATGTCAACATCAGGCAGCTCAGCGCCTTCTGTTTGCGACACATCAAACACGTTGACAGGAATGAAGTTCACAACTTCTTCCTCCTGTACCACAGGCGCAAGTATCTTAATCGCTTTTTCGCCTTTCTTTACGCTTCTGCCAAGGCTTTGCCAGCCTCTGAAGCCCGCAACTCTGCTTGCAGATGGCAGCGCACAATGTATCAACAGCTGATTTTGGTAGCTGTATTTCCAGAATTTGGACATCGTGTCCAAATACTTCTGAAAGAAGTCCGACTTCTTCACGTCGTCAGTTTCAATGGCAAGCTCTTTGAGCTTTGCCTCAACCATTTGGGTAAGCTGAGCGGGATTCATAGTCCCACCTCCAGCTCAGTCGCAAGAACAGGAAAAACGTTTCCGTTTTCGTCCTCGAAGTCAAGCTCCGACGCCTCAAGTATGTAGAAGTCAAACGCGTCTACAAACCCGATTAAGCCGCTTGAGTGGCGCACTTTAATTTCGTTCATTGTGCGTCTCCTGGCTGCCTGCCGCATTCTGCGCAGGCGACCAAATCGAGCTTTTCGCTCAACACATTGTACTCACAGTAGTGAGTAAACACTTTATTTGCTTCCATTTTGAAGCACCTCCGAAATTTATGGAATAAAGTTTCGGAGAGTGCGGAAAAGTGTGAGCAAGCTATAGGTGCCTAAGTTGTCCGCATTTGTTTAAAAAGAGCAGATAAGAAAAAATTTGCTGGAATACTGTAAATTAGACACGGAAGGAATGGTTTTTATCGTGAATAAATTAAAAACATTGGCTCAAGAAGTACTTGTTCCACTCCAATCCAAGTGAGTTTATCCTCTCCATGTATTGCAGCCTCGCAGGAAAGCTCTGTCACCTGCGTCCAATTTTCCTTTTTTCATGTCTTTCAATATTCGGTTAAGCTGATGCAATAATAGACCATCACTCCAGCTGCACGCATCTCTGTCTGTGTATTTCTCAAGATACCTTATTTTTGGAATAAAATTACTTTAAAGAAATTTTAACTTCTTGAGTTGCACACTAATTATTTCGGTCGTTGGCGATTGGTTGCTCCGCTGCTTCTTATGTTTTTTGATTAGTTTCTTCAGCTCTTTCTCATTCATCGTTTGCACCTGAGAGACGACTGAAATTATCTTTGTTCGAACGGCTTGAAAGAGAGGGGCTGTAATTCCTTTTTGATCAAGAAGCTTCAATGACCTGCGTACATCATCCAATTCCAGCATACAAATAAGGTCAGCACTTTTCTCGATCCTTCCAAGAATAGTTTTTGCACTATTTATCCTGTTGCGTTCGAAGTCAGACGGAAATGTACAGACAACTATATTGTATTTGTTGTGCAAATGACGAACATGCTGACGATAATACCATTGAAACTCCTTATTGTTCATCCTGTGTTTTTTTGGGAACCTCATTGTTGGATAACTATGAATCATATCCAAAATAAATTCAAGCATACCAGATGTTCCGCCGCCTAAGCCAATAACGAAAATATTTAGTTTGGTATCAAATAACTTTATCTTATCATGTAATGTCTCAAATGCGGCAGCATAACCGCGTCCGATAGAACCTCCGCACCCCAACCTTCTGGTGATGGTTTCTCCGCAGAGATATTTTTTGCGCGAATTCAGTCGTAGTGTTCCTGCACAGGTGTCGAGAGTGATAATTGACGAATTAGGTGTGAGCGAAGGCAACTCCGGCTTAAACGATTCGTCAACAATTCCACCGCCCAATCCGCCAATGCCAAAAATCTTTACATTTTTCATCATTTCACCTTTTTCGCTAATGTCTTTTTTGGTCTATTGAGAAACGCTTTTACTCTTTTACTGTCTTTTTCAAAATCTGTCAAATCGCGTTTACAAATATGGTAAGCGGCCTGATGAACGTGATTGAAAAAAATAAGAATAAATTTTTTAAGTTCTGCTGATGTCAGTGAATGAATTAAATCATTTAGTTCTTTATATCCGACTAAGTCGATATGTTTTCCATTTTGGGTTGCGTATCCGCTGACAATCAAAGTCTTATATTCATTTTTAGATCTATACGCGTCCATGGCATTACGAAAAGTTTGCATAACAAACCTTCGTGCATTGCTTTCTACCTTTCTTTCTTTAGCATATTGCTTTTTGGTTAACATATCAGCACTCAAACTCCAATAGTTGATACTCCTGCTTTGTCAAGCCGAACGACCACGCCTGTGCTTCGTCTGCATCCTCCAGTTCATTTGGCACAAACTTGACGTACACACGCTGAGTGCTTGGACAGGTGTATTTCAACAGTTTTAATACTCCCAATGGTGTATGTACTTTGTGCAATTCATTTCGTTTTGTTTTGCTGATAAGCTCGGAATCCAAATCATTCAAAATTTTCTCTGCGCCGTACACTTTGAAGGCAGCCTGCCTCTGCTCAATATTCACCAAACTCACAACTTCCAGTGTGGTAAGAGTCCGCTGTTGTATCTTCTCCCACAATTCTCTGCTGAACCGCACACCAAAAATATAATACTGATTGAATCCGGATTTCCACTGGACTGCTGGTTGTTCGATGGAATGAAGCCTTCCTGTTTCATCGCGCAACATGCGTAGTGGCATGCGGCATACAACACACGCTGTAGTGTACAATCTAAATATCCACAGTCCGTTGTACAAAATTCTTCCTAGTCTAACACGATCATCCGATCGCTGTTTACTACAGTTATCAACAAGTTCAGCCAGCGCCAAAGCATGTGTGCTAAGAGCAATTCCATAATAAGAGGTGTGTCTCACGAATGGATGTATGTTGAGGATTAACTCAAAATCGGTTGGATCTTCAAGATGTCGTGAAAAAAAACCAGCTTCATTAAAAAAATCGCCATGCGTTCTGATAAACTCATTATTGATCATCAACGCTTTATTAATCCATTGTGAATTCCATAAAACCAATCCCGAAAGTCTCAAATCTGTACATTGGCTACTAAAACTCTTGATATCATCATGGATGACAATATCAGGTGGTGGCAATCCCTCCATTTCATATAACCAGGTCATATCAATGCGTAACTGCTGTTCGTTAATATCAACATACGAAAAAAGCAGAGCCCCGTACTTTTCGCGAATTACCTTATGCATAAGCTCGATATGTTTGCTATTGAAATCTTTGAGAGATAGGGACTCTTCAAGATTAAAAGGAATACGCAGTCTTTCAGTTATTTGAGTTTCAATATCTTGTTCTTCACTAATTTTGGTCCCCATCTCTTCCAGCTCCATCAGTCCATCACCCTTGCACTTTTTTCTAACATCGGTAGATACTCTCGCTCTCTAATAACGGCGAAAAATCCTGCGCTCACCAAAATAGTTTTATGTTCGTCATGGACAAGCGGTGTCTCCTGCTCCAGTTCAACGAACAGGTCGTCTCCCTGATGGAACACAACCTGCTGATGCGAATCAAAGCGATGCTGATGTCCTGTGACCTCGCCTTGTGCAATCACATTATCTTTATGCTGCAAACATCCGTTCGGCAGCCTGTCAATTCTTTTCAATAACACATCCCCTTGGCGGTATAACTTCATGTCAATCACCTCACTCATTTGTTTCAATATGTTCAAAACAATCGCCTTCATCTATTGCATCATAATATGTACGTTCAAAAATGAACATGCTTACACGGAGATTATCTTTGTGTACACTGGATGCGATTTCACTAAGTAATTCAAAATCAGATCCCAACCAGCTGGTTGTCGAAAATGTTTTTCCTTTTTTAATCAATAACTTAGACCTTATGCAAATCGCTTTAAATTGTTGGTGGAGAATATTATTAATCTCTGCAAGTGTCAAAGTCATTATGGCCCAAACTTTTTCTTCTTTGTTAACAATCCACAGTCTCCCTTGGTTCTTATGTTTTCGGTTCTTTACTAAATAGAGATACACTGCATTTTCTATTTGATGAACACTTT
>DATEAE010000136.1:0-5189 GCA_035288505.1 Candidatus Nanoarchaeia archaeon | reverse complement strand
CTTTCAACTGTCGTCTTGAAGAAGGTTTTTCGTTCTTCTGCATGTCTGCTGGTAGGTCTTCCATTTTGCCACGCTTGCCAATCGCAATCATCGCTTCTACAGTGTAGTCGTTGGTAATTTCCAGTTCTTTCTTTGCCTTGTCGTAATCGAAGCCTTCCATTCCGTGTGCTACGTAACCTCTGCGCGTTGCTTCCAGTGCCAGATTTTCCCATGCAGAGCCAGCATCAAAGCTATGAGTTCGGGCTGGCTTTCCATTAAAATCGAATGTGTTTTTTGAAATGACGACAATAAGCACTGCTGCGTTCTTTGTCCAATTCTGGTTGAATTCAACCATTAAGCTGAATAACTTGTTCCAGTGAGGAGTGTTTCTCTTTGCATAGATGAATCGCCACGGCTGATTATTATAAGAGCTTGGAGCCCATCGTGCTGCTTCAAACAGTGCCATCAGTTCTTTATCAGATATTTCTTCACCGCTTAACGCTCTGGGTGACCATCTGTTCAGAATCAATGGTGTTATGTCATGCTCTGTTGTACGATGTTCCTTGATTTCTTTTGTTAGTTCCATGGTACATCTGGTTCTATTTTTGTGAAGCTTGATGCATATACGTGTATTTCACGGGCGAGTGATTCTAACTGTTTTCTTACGGATTGTCCGGGTTCTCCTTTAAATAATCGGATCGCATCATCCATTAGAACTTCTGGTGCATATAAAACGTCTCGCAGAACGGCCATGGAGTCTACAAGTGCATCACGATCACTCCACATTAGACCACTTTCCTGCATTCCTTCATATTTTTGTTTTACTCTGTAAAATTTGCCAGTTAAGTCTTCTAGCACTCTTGCTGCTTGGTTAACTGTTATGTGTTGCATATCTATCGTTCCACAATCTGCCAACGCGTGTCTTTTATCTTGTAGTACTAATTGCAGTCCACCCAAGAAATCTCCTTCCATTAACTTGATTTATTATGGTCTCTTATAAATCTTGTTTTTCTCATCTTAAACACCCACTAAAAGTTTAAATATTGGCAGACCGAAATGCGCTTCATGGGTGTTTTTATCGTCATTCCGGCACGCAATGAAGAATCGACTATTGCTGATGTCATCAAACGAGCACAACATTTTGGAAAAGTCGTTGTTGTTGATGATGGTAGTACTGACAATACGCACGATGAAGCTCAAAAAACAGGCGTTGTCGTCCTCCATCATGTTGTCAATTTAGGCAAAGGATGCGCGCTCAAAACGGGCTGTGATTATGCTGTACTCAAAGGTGCTGAACAGATTGTCATTCTCGATGCCGATGCGCAGCATGACCCTGAACAAATCCCCGAATTTCTTACAGCATTGAAAAATCACGATGTTGTCTTCGGCTATCGCACATTTGCCGGTGACATGCCTCGCATCTTGCGCTTTGGAAATGCATTTATCAGCAGATTAACACGCTTTCTGTATGGCATTGCCTTACGCGATACGCAATGCGGGTATCGTGCTTTTACTGCTGATGCGTACAAAAAACTGCGGTGGAATGCAACCGATTACAGCGTTGAATCAGAAATTGTCAGTACCACTGGAAGAAAAAAAATGCGTTATGTTGAGATTTCTATTCCAACGGTGTATCACAATAAATATAAAGGAACGACGGTCATCGACGGCATGAAGATTGTGCTGAAGATGATTTGGTGGAAGGTGAGCTCGTAATGGTTCTTGTTGTTCAGGTGGTTGGAATCGTTTTTTCAGTTTTGCTTATGTACTTCACTTTTCTGAATTACAAACGAAATGACATGAGCGTCTCGGAATTCATCTTCTGGTCAGCGTTGTGGGTTATGTTTATGTATGTCACCTTATTTCCATATTCACTCAGTGTTATAGCGGATACTTTACAATTAGTGCGTCTCATGGACTTGTTTACTATTTCTGCACTGATGTTTCTTGTTGTACTCACATTCTATAATTACATGATGACCATGCATACCCGACGGAAAATAGAACATATCGTTCGGGCGTTTGCACTCCGGAAAAAATGAATATTCTTTTTGTCTGCGAAAACTATGCTCCTCACATCGGCGGCGCAGAAATTGTTTTCAAAACACTGGCAGAAGAGCTTGTGCAGCGTGGCACTCACGTTGACATTGTTACACGACGCCTGAAAAAAACGCCGGCATACGAAATTCTAAACGGTGTTCATATTCATCGTGTGCGAAGCTTTGACAGTCGCTATTTTTTTACATTTTGTTCGGTTCCTCGTGTTCTTACGCTTGCGCGCAAGGCTGATGTTATTCACACTACAACATTCAATGGAGCGCCACCTGCATGGCTCGCATCGCGCATATTACGAAAAAAATGTATTCTTACTGTGCATGAAGTCTGGGTTAACCGTTGGCGTGAAATCACTGATTGTTCATGGTTGAGCGCTTTTGTTCATAATATTCTTGAGAAAATGATTTATGCATTACCATTCGACCACTATGCCTGCGTTTCAAAGCACACTCGTTCCGCGCTTACACACATTGGAATACCTGAAAACAAAAGCAGTGTTGTGTACAATGGCGTTCAGTATGATGTTTTTCATGCTGATGTTACTGCTTCTGAACCATTTTCATCATTTGTTTATCTCTGCTACGGGCGTCCGGGGCCCAGCAAAGGCATTGAGGCTGCAGTACAGGCGTTTGCCAAAATTACAGATATTGTGAATACACGTTTGTTATTGATGCTGAGCAAAGATTCTGCGTATAAAAAACGTTACGCTTCAATACAGCGGCTTGTTCAGCAGCTTGGCATACAAGACAAGGTTGTCTTTCGTGAACCTTTAGCCTGGAACATGTTGCCTGGTTTTTTGAAATCTGTGAATTGCGTTGTCATTCCTTCTTTCGCAGAAGGTTTTTGTTTTGCTGCAGCAGAGACTGCTGCTCTCAATGTACCCATTGTTGCGACGACAGCAGGGTCATTGCCTGAAGTTGTGTCGGGTAATGTTATTTCAGTTGTGCCAAAAAATAGCGATGCGCTCGCTCAGGGAATGATTGACGCTTTTCACGGTAAATATAAACTCATTCCTGTAAAGAAATTTACAATCAAAGAAAATGTTGACAAATATGTTGCTTTGTATAATGAGTTGGTGAAATCATGAACATCCTTTTCATCTCGGAACATTACAAGCATAATGTGCAGGGCGGCGGAGAAATCAACCTGTTTATGCTGTGTGAGGCACTCGTACGTCGCGGGCATGATGTTCATGTACTTACCTCTGAACGCCATGGCTCTACGGCAACAAAAGAAAATGGCGTTGTTGTCCATTATTATCTTAAAACAGGTCGTGTCAATTCATTTGTTGGCAATGTTGTTCGTTCTTTGTTTTTTTCACGTTCTGTTGCAAAAGAAACCAAACGTATCATCAACAACCATCACTTCGATGCGATTCATTTTATCGGAAGCTCGCTTGCAGCTGCTCAACAACTTAAAAAAATAACTTCCGTTCCTTTATTTGCGACTGTTGAAAGTTACATCGCACTCTGTCCCAAAGGTGATTTTGTCTGTGGACACACTGTCTTGTTGAAGCCTTGGTCCTTTATTACATTTGTTCGTTGCATTCTGAAATCAAAAGAACTGGGAAAGATGCGGAATAAGTGGTACATCCGGTTTAATCCTGCTGCATGGTTCTTCATTTATCGTCGCTATCATTCGCTTCAAAATGGCTTGAAGCATGTGCGTTTGTTCGCAGTCAGTAACGCTGTTGCCGAATTGCTGACATCTTTTTTTGGTCTTTCCAGTGTTGTCATCCCTAATTTTGTCGATGTGACTTCTTTTGAATTCACAAAGAAAAAAAATGAGAAACCTGTCATTTTATATCTCGGTTCATTGACCGCGTATAAAGGCGTTTTTGTTCTTCTCGATGCGGTCAAAGGTTTAGATTGCCAGTTAAAGCTCGTTGGAGAAGGCAATGCGCGCGACGCGCTGCTGGATAACATCAAACGCAATCATATCGATGCACGTATTCTTTCACCTGTTCCTTACGATGACGTGCCAAAACTTTATGCTTCGGCAGACATTGTTGTTTTTCCATCCCTTTGGCCTGAACCCTTTGGACGGATTCCGCTCGAAGCGATGGCAGCAGGGTTGCCAGTTGTTGCGTCTTTAACGGGTGGAATACCTGAAACGGTTATTCATGAAAAAACAGGTCTTCTCGTTCCCCCAGGTGATGCTGCTGCGCTCAGGAATGCGCTTCGTACATTACTTGCGGATGAAGAATTACGCAAAACGTATGGCGCAGCTGGTCGAACGTTTGTCAAAGAATGCTATTCAGAAAAAGTCGTTGTTGAGCGGCTTCTGAAGGAATACCATGGCTAAAACAATCTGTCTTCTCGGCATTGACGGCTCTGGTAAAAGCACGCTGGTGAAAGAGCTTTGTTTGGAATTACGTCGGAAAAACATCGATGTTCAAGCTTATTACTTCGGATGGAAGCCGTTTTTACCCACAACAAAGTTGTTTTCACATCTCTTTCGTGTCAAAAGCTATCGTATCACTTCAGCATTCAATATAAAAAAACGGAATTTCAGTATACTTCAGGAGATTGTTTTGTGTTATTTTTTTGTTGAATATGTAGCACGCTATCTTTGGATAAAGCGTTGTTCTGTTATTATTTTTGATAGGTATTTCTATGACCTCTATGCACATTATTCTTATGCAGAGCGAAGCCTTGTTTTTCCTCTGCTATTACGACTTTTTCCTCGTCCAGATTATCTCTATATTCTTGATGTTCTTCCCGAAATATCTCATCAACGCAAGCCTGAGGTTGATGTAGCACAAGTACACGAACATCGCAATCGTTATCTTACACTTGCACAAAAGCTAAAAGCAAGCATTCTTTTGACCAATGAGCCTGTTCACGTTACTTTAGGCAAAATACTGGAGGACGTTGCGTGAAAATTGTTTACTATGTTCATGATTTGGAATTTCCGCTTCGTGAAGGTGTGCGAAAGCAGGCATGGTGGCTTGCAACCGCAATGAAGCAGCGCGGTCATGATGTCTCTATCGTCAGCACATCCTCAAAACGACGCGATTTCATTGAAAAAGAAGGCGTTCAAATAACGTATGGAAGTCCGTTATCGTTTCGCAAGGTTAAAGCAGACGTCATTCATTACATTAGTCATCCTACTCCATTGATTTTACCCATGCTTGCATCTGCACAGGCAGAACG
>DATEAE010000135.1:0-3037 GCA_035288505.1 Candidatus Nanoarchaeia archaeon | reverse complement strand
ATACACTGCCTGTGCGATTGTCAAAAACCTCAATTTTGATGACGAGCGCATTCGGGAAGTCATGCAGGTGCAGGAAAAGCTCGCAACCACGCACGGAAGAAATCGAAAAAAATCTGCCTATGGCATCTATCCGCTTGACACGATTAACTTTCCCATAACCTACAAAGCGCTTGACCCCTCAGAAGTCACGTTTCAACCACTTGGTTTTGACAAGCCCATGAAAGCTGCTCATGTGATTGAACAGCATCCGAAAGGAAAAGCCTACGCACATCTGACAAAAGACTGGAAAAAGTTCCCGTTCTTTATCGATGCAAAAGGACAAGTACTCTGTATGTTGCCATTCACAAACTCGCATCAGACCGGTCGTGTCACCGAAAGAACGCATGACGTCTTTGTCGAATGTACCGGTACAGATGAAAATAATGTTTCTGTTGCGCTCAACATTATTGTAACGATGCTTGCAGATATGGGCGGCACAATATACAGCGTCGATGTTCATTACCCCCAAAACAAAAAGATAACTCCAGACCTAACACCGCATGAAATGGCACTTGATGTTGAGTACGTGAACAAACTTCTCGGCCTTTCATTAAGCCAGAAAGAAGCCCTGCAGCTTCTTCATCAGATGGGCTATGGAACAAGTAAAAATAAAGTGCTTGTCCCCGCATATCGTGCTGACATCCTTCATCCGGTTGACCTTGTCGAGGACATCGCAATCGCATACGGATTTGATAAATTCAAGGGTGAAATACCGCGTGTCGCGACCGTTGCCGAAGAAAATGTTCTGGAACGATTTAAAACACAGCTTTTGGAATTGTTGATTGGTGCGGGCTTTCAGGAAACGCGCAGCTATCACCTGATGGGACATGAACAACTGACACTGATGATGAATACAACCTCTCAAATCATCCATCTCAAAAACGCGCTTGTTGATTATGGTTGTTTGCGCAACAGCATCATTCCCAGTTTGTTGAACATATTGCAGCGCAACCAGCATTATGATAATCCGCAGCTTCTCATGGAAATCGGCACAACATTTCATGCGGATAAAAAAGCAGAACACGGAATTAAAGAAACAACCTCACTTGCTCTTGCGATGTGCGATGAAAAATCAGATTTTACAAAAATACGACAAATAATAGATTTGATGGGACGTTCGCTGGGCATATCTTTGAACATCTCGGAAACGAGTCATAGTTCGTTTATTGATGGGCGAACTGCGCGTACAGAGGGTATGCTTTTTGGCGAACTTCATCCGAAAGTGCTGACGCAGTGGAACATGCAGACACCGGTGGCAGCAGCAGAGATAGATGTGGATGTGTTGTTCGAGCTTGTCAGGAAGAAAGGTATCTGATTCTTTAAAATGCAAAAGCTTCATAGTTCGTAGCGTTGGAGCAGAAGGAAGGTAAAAAAATTTACGTTGCATATTTTTTCTTCCTTTCGTAACAGCAGACTGGGAGCCAAATAACCTGTGACGGTTAGCGCATTTGCCTGAAAATTATCTGACTTATACAAAAAGAAGAAAGTTATTTAAACCGACTGTCGTGCGTGTTTTATCATGGGCCAGTAGCTCAGTCCGGTGCATGTCCATGCGGGCAGTAGAGCACATCGTTCGCAACGATGTGGCCTCGGGTTCAAATATCCCAGAGGGAGACCAGAAATCCCTTAGGATTTGTAAGTCCCGACTGGTCCATTTTGTTTTGGCTAACACCAGCTAATGTCTGCACACGCATTTTAACACTTTAATAAGAATCAAAGTCCCCTCAGTTCACGGTTTAGAAAAATCATGTGAGCGTTTTTTGATTCTGATGCAACGCTGCCATTGTTATCTCATATCTTGGGTCGCCAAACTCTTTCCACTGCTTTGCGAGATACTTGAGCAACGTTTTTCCTGACACGTTTCCTATGAACGATATGAAGCATAAAAGCCACTGGACAAGCCACTGGACAGCTTAAATTCACCGAAATAAGCTCAAAAAGCCACTGGACATTTTTTCGGGCGTGCGCGTGAGATTTATAAAGCGGAAAATCCAGAAATAGATTTGATGAAAACATACCAATTCCGCTTGTATCCAAACGAGCAGGTCGAGCAGAAGATGTTTGACACTATTGAATTGTGTAGGCAGACATACAACCTTCTTTTAGGCGAGCTTCAGGAACAAAAAGTCATCGACAAAGCGCAGATTCAAGGCATCATCCCTGACATCAAAATCTGCGAGAGCAGATTCAAGAAGCTTTACTCAAAAACCATGCAGTACGAATGTTACCGCTTGTTCTCAAATCTGCGTGCTTTGGCACAGACGAAGAAGAATGGCAAGCATGTCGGCTCATTGCGCTTCAAAGGCAAAGGCTGGTTTAAGACTTTCACATATAACCAGTCTGGTTTCAAACTGATTGGAACAGGTAAGCGCAACAACACACTTCGTTTGTCAAAGATTGGAGATATTCCAATTCGCTGCCATCGCGCTATCAAGGGTGACATTAAACAAGTGACGCTCAAACACGAGCAATCAGGCAAGTGGTTTGCTTTTGTTGTGAGTGATGAAAAAAAGTCTGTTGTGCAGCAGCCCATCACGAAAGTTGTTGGTATTGATGTTGGACTGGACAATTTTGTGTATGACAGTGATGGTCATGCGGTGAAGAATCCAAGACACCTAAAGAAGAATGAAGCCACATTGACAAAGTTGCAGCGCAAACTTTCAACAAAGAAGAAAGGCAGTAAAAATCGTAACAAGTGTAGGATACAAGTAGCTTGCAGACATGAAAAAATAAAAAACATCCGCACAGATTTTCTGCACAAGCTTTCATATTATTACACAACACAGTATGATGCGATTGGCATGGAAGACATGCCAATGACATTGAAGAAAGATATGTTTTCAAAATCAAGGCAGGATGCATCGTGGGGACGACTGCGACAGTTCATAGCGTACAAGGCTGCAAGTGCTGGTAAGCTGTTGATACCTGTTGCAACGAAAGGGACGACACAGCGATGTAGTCAATGCCAGACAATCGTGCCGAAAGAGTTATGGCAGAG
>DATEAE010000134.1:0-6959 GCA_035288505.1 Candidatus Nanoarchaeia archaeon | reverse complement strand
CCAATGGAAACTGCAGGAGGCTGCCATGTATATAATCGTACGACTGGGGTTGTGCATAACTCCTGCAATGCTGCGTCAATGCCCATATTTTCAAATGCAGTATGTGGCTGCTTGTGAATGATTAATCGCCATTTCATGTGTGTTCCTCAAATGCTTGCTGGATAAGAGCGTTCAGGTCGTTCGCAGAAAAACCAGCAAGTGTCATCTTCTGTTGTGCGATGGCCGAAGATATGATGTCGAGGCATTGTTCTCTCTGCACGCCAAGAAGCGCTTTTTCAAGCTCGAACAGCGATTCTTCAGGATAGACGAAAAAGTCGCCGAGAATCTGGATTGATTTGATTTTAGTTCCATCAATTTCTATCTTGAGCTTCAGCAGTTTTCCGCCTGGAACCTTGACCATGAATTGTTTCATCAATCGTTACACTGGCGTCACATTTAAAAGATTTTAGGTTGTTTTATTGTTAATGAAGCTCATCCTCGGTATTGAAACGACGGCACATACATTTGGCGTTGGTATTGTGACGGACAAAGGCGAGGTTCTTGCGAACAGCAAAGACAGCTTTACAACGACGCACGGCGGTATGATTCCTGCAGAAGTGGGTGAGCATCATTTTGACGTTTGGCAAAAAGTGTTGGATGATGCGCTGCACGAAGCTAAAATCAAATTGAATGACGTTGATGTTTTTTCCTATTCTCGCGGACCGGGCATTGGAAATTGTTTACGAGTTGGCGCATTTGTTGCACGCTGTCTTGCATTGAAGTACAAAAAGCCTTTGGTTGGTGTTAATCATTGCATAGCGCATCTGAGTATTGGCGCATTACGAACCAAAGCAAAAGACCCGATATTGTTGTATGCGAGCGGCGCAAATACGCAGGTGATTGCTTTTCAGGCAGGGAAGTATCGTGTGTTTGGCGAGACGCTGGATCAGGGCGTGGGAAATTTCATTGACAGTGCTGCACGGGAACTTGGATTAGGATTTCCGGGCGGACCATTGTTAGAGAAGCTGGCAGCGCATGGGAAAAACTTTATTGAGTTGCCTTATACAGTGAAAGGCATGGACGTGAGCTTTGGTGGGTTGTTTACCAATGTGAAGCAAAAAATTGATTCAAAGAAATTTACAAAAGAAGATATTGCATTTTCCATTCAGGAGACGGTGTTTGCGATGCTTGTTGAAGTTGCAGAAAGAGCTTTAGCACATACCGGAAAGAAAGAACTGGTGCTTGGCGGTGGTGTTGCATGTAATGCTCGATTGCAGGAGATGTGCAGGATGATGTGCGATGAACGAGGCGCACAATCATTTTGTCCGGAACGAGAGTTTCTCACAGATAACGGTGCAATGATTGCATGGCAGGGTTGGTTGGAATGTAAAGCTGGAAAAAAAGATAAGATTTCGGATAAGATATTGCCGTACTGGAGAACGGATGATGTTGACGTGGAGTGGTTGTGAAATTTAGCTAAAAACGGTTCAAACGACTGTTGATGTATAAATAGAAGATGCATGGCATATAAATCAACTGTCATTCGCTACTTCGACCGAGAACTGCGTGATTTTTTAGCTTTTTTTACGGGTTTGGCTTGCTCTTTTATAGTGCTTCGGAGGTATATTGCTTCATCAACAGGGACCAGCGGCTCATAAATCAGGCTGCAACTTTTGCAGACAACCTGCTGTTTGCGCTCATTGTACACAAGCTCCATTGACGCGCAGTCCGGACATTCTTTGATGTCGTAAATTGATGTGACCATTGAGACTTGCATTGTATTTGAATTATAAAAAGATTTCGTTAGAAAGTATGAACGTTTGTTTAGTTTTGAAGTGAAAATCACTGGTGTTACACGAAAAAATCCATTTATCTGAATAGACTGCTGGATTTTTTGTGTCCTAGAAACTACGAAGCTTGTTTTAGGTTTGAGAAATTCTCTTAATTTCTTGGAATCTGTAGTTTCTATGACGAAAGGAAGAAAAAAAATAACGTTAAAAATTGTGTTTACTTCCTTTTGCTTCAACGACGACAAAAAATGTACGAAGCTTTATAAATATCGACGTGAGTGTGAGAGTTATGATTGATTTGAACGAATACTTGCCACGTATTTGCAAGGAACTTCATACAGATAAAGTCGAGGTTGAGAAAACTCATTTTGGGTATGCGGTCATCAAAGGCAATTGGTTTCCGCCTGCTGCTGTTGACCATTTACGTATTGATGGAAGGAATATTGATCTTAGAGGCAAAGTATTACATGAACGTGTCCTGATAATTGAGGGTGAGATACCTGTTAGAAGCCATCAGGAAGTCGCGCATGAACTCGTCAGAAATATAAGAGATATAGGATTCAGGAATTTTTCGATAGAATATATTGATGCAGATAGGCCGATATGGAACATCAATCCTGGGGAAAGTATACTTAGCGTTTACGATCGTACCGGCTTCAATCACGGCTTTCGCGTTGAACAAGGAAAAGTTGGCCTGCTCTATGTTGCAAAAGCGTTGCATCCAGAATTCGTCGACGGCAATTCGTTCAGAATGCCAGAAAATACATACAAACCATAATTTTCTGAAAATTCAGGTTGCACAATAAAGCAGATTTAATTTTGTTTTGAGACTCTCTTCGCTGTGGAAATCGCTTGAATTTCTTGTTCTGTAAAATCTTTGGTGTTAATGAAGTAGTCGCATGAATTTATGAGGTCTCGACTTATTGTGTTATATTTTGCCTCATCAGGATTACTTGAGTAGTATCCAAGGATTAAGACGAGCTTCCCTAATTTTTCTCTAATGAGATTAATAGACTCTTTTAAATCAAGGTCACCAGTCATAAGTACTGCAACGTCATAAGCATTTGAAAAAGCAAGCTGAATTAAGTCTGTTGCGAGCTTCACATCAACTCCCTTCTGAATTATATAGCCGTTTCTGCACACGAGTGGCGTTGTCTTTAGTTCTACAAAGTTCATTTCGCGAATTTTTTTGAAAAAGTTTTTCTGTGCCTCTGTGTTTCTGGTTTGCTTTTCCAGTGCAGTTTCCTTCAATCTTTTGTGCTGCTCAAATCGTTCTTTAACTGAAGTGACATGGGATCGAACCTGTGCTTTTAGATCTGGATTTTCACTCAGTGTGTGAATTTTTTGCAGTAATTGGTTTTCTTTATCAATAAGTTCATTCATCTCGCGGATAGTGTCGCCACAAGACTTTTTTAGCATACCCATTGCTTTATCGTTATACTCACCAGTATAAATGTAGGTTTTGACCCATTCGACTGAATTAGTTCGTTCGCTCAGAATTTTTTGAGTTTTTTGAAATACGAGTTTATGCAACAATTCAATCTTAAAAAATCTTTTATCAGTGGTTCTATTATAATTCAACCTGTCAATACTTTTTTCAGAATTGGCTTTATCATCAAAAATAGTGGTTTTCATGAAAAAGATGAGGACATTGGTGCTACCTGCATGCAAGAAGCACGTATCCTCTGGTAAGCGTATTAAACATTATGTTTATTCTGGTACTTTTAAATTTTTCGCGGTTCAGCGGTTCAAGCCTGCCTAAAAGACACTGTGAAACGAGTGCTCAGAAGTTACAAAGAACATCATTCAATATTTAGCATCTTCAGCGTTTTCTTGTGACCTTGCCAAACCAACGCCTCTTTCAAGACCTGTTCAATCCTATCAACGGGTAGTATCTCAATACCTTTCAGCTTTTTGCCGTTAAGAACAATGTCCTGAAGATTGGAACGCGGCACGATGATGCGCTTCAAGCCTGCTTCAATCGCTGCTTCGACTTTGCTCGAAACTCCGCCGACAGGGAGAACATCACCACGTACACTCAACGAGCCAGTCATCGCGGTGTCCTGACGCACCGGAATCTGCTTAAACGCTGAAATAATTGCAGTTGCAACCGCAATGCTTGCGCTGTCACCTTCAACACCTTCATACGTTTGTAAGAACTGCACGAAAATATCATGTTTCTGTTTAATGTCCTCGCCAAAATGTTTCATGATGATGGCGCGCACATTCAGAATAGCTTCTTTTGCGATTATGCCAAGTTTTCCGGTTGCAGTGATTTGCGCAGTCTTGCCGCCTGGAGTAACCTCACTTTCAATTGGCTGGATAACGCCGCTCGATGTCGCAGTACTGCCGATGACCGCAAGCCCATTGACGCGACCAATTCTGTTTCCTTCGATGACGATGACTTCATACTCTTTTTTTCGTTCAATGTATCGGTCTGCCATCTGATGTTCTAATGGTCGTGCAGGTTTTTTTGCACGTTCGAAATGGTCACGTTCGACTAATGGAGCGTTCTGCTCGCGCGCCAAGTCGCCTGCTGCACGCACAATGCCGCCTAACGAACGCAGATGAAGTGTTAAATGACCCTTGCGGTTTGCGCGGCGTCTTGCTTCTTCGACAACTGCATCAACGGCTTCTTTGCTGAAATGAGGAATTTTTCCGTCTTTCTTTACTTCCTGTGCAACGAAGTATGCAATCTTCATCCTATTTTCAGGAGTGTCGATAATCGTATCGTTCATGTAGACTTCGTACCCATAACCACGGATGCGGCTTCTGAGTGCGGGATGCATGCGTTTTAGCGTTTCAGTATTGCCTGCGGCTACCATAATGAAATCACAAGGGACTGGTTCAGTTCGTACCATCGCACCTGCGGAACGCTCGCTCTGTCCTGTAATTGGAAACTGCTTTTCTTGCAATGCGCTCAATAATTCCTGTTGCGTTCGCGGATGCAACGTTGCGATTTCGTCAATGAATAAAACACCGTGATGCGCTTTGTGTATCATGCCTGCAACGACACGCTGGTTAGCGGGAGTGCCGAGACCGCCGCTTTGAAAAGGGTCATGAAGTACATCGCCGAGCAGTGCGCCTGCATGTGCACCTGTTGCGTCGAAGAAAGGTGCGATTTTTTTCTCTGAATTGTCAACGACGAGTTTTGGGACTTCCAGTCTGCTGCCCAAGGTTCGCGCGCCGAGATTGAGGAACATGAGAAAGCCAACAATGAACAAAATGCTTGCTATCATCGATGCTGCATAGATAATGTCGGAAATTGAGCCTGTTCGCCAGAAGTAATAAGGAAGTAGTGTACTTGCGATGACGAGGATCAGGAGGATAATATTCTGGTTCTTGAACAGTTTGCTGCCCTGAAGCTGCGCCCTGCGCATCATTGTTCGACCTTGGCCAGCGGGCACCTCTTTGATTAAGGGCGTGTTTTCATCATTAGGATTTGGAAATGCGATGATGTCCGTGAGCGCCGATTTCGGAAGCATTTCTGCCAACGCCAAACCAAGCATACTCTTGCCGGTGCCCGGATCTCCGATGAGAAGAACATGACGTCGCTGATTTGCGGCTTTCTTCATTATTTGAACAGCATGTTCCTGTCCGATAACTTGTTCAATAATCTGCTTTGAAACCACAAGTTCTTCGGTACTTTTGAATTCAGTCATGCAACTACCCGTCGATGACGTTAGTTTATAAACATTGTGCGAAGATTTATAAATTTAAGAAGAATACTTTTCTTATGAACATCGTCGGCGTTTTTCTCTGGCTCAATGCGTACGCATTTGTTGTTGCAAGCCACATGAGGATGCTCAAAGACCATGGTTTTGTTCGTGGGCTTGTGATGAGCAATATCATCATTGGGGCAGCGGTACTTTTGGTTGTTGTTCTTGCATACCAGATTGGTATGACGTAATCGTTTGCTGCTCAAAACAGAGCTTGTAGAAGTCGCAGGTTTTACACAACGGACCCGGACTGAGAGGGTAATCTTCGATGCGAATGCTTTGTGTTTTGGTATGGACGTATTCTATCTCTTTCGTTGCTTCCTGCAGCAATTCTTCGGTGACGGGAATAAATTTTGGCTTTGAGCGAAGAAAGAAGATGCCGGCTTGGTGAGGTTTTTTTCCGTGCTTTTCGTGATACAGCAATGCGTAGATGCCCAGCTGGAGGCGCTGCTCATCGCTCATCTCAAGATACGCATTTGTCTTGTAATCAATGATGCGGATGTTATCTCCGTCTTGCTCAATCGCATCGACATACCCGCAGACGCTTAATTCAGTTGAACGGAATTCAATTTCACGTTGTGGCGTGAGCATGCGGAAAGCATTAGGGATTGAATCATTGATGCTTTTCATCCGCGCAACGAACTGGTCTGTCCAGTTGAATACCATCAGCAGGCTTTCCGAAAAATAAAATCGTTCTTCGTCGTTGTTCTTGACGTATTTTCTAATTTCAGGCTGGTTCGCTTTCCAAGCTTCAAGAAAGAGTTTTTGGATGTGTGAACGCAGATGCGTTTCGAAATTGGTGTGTGTTAATGATGAAACGTCTGCGTCAAAGAATTTTTCGAGAACTTCGTGAACAACGGTTCCACGAACAAGATGGATGCTTTTTTTTGTCGGCAGATTGGCAATATAATGATAATAATATTTTCGTGGACATTGTTTGAATGTGTTAATTGATGAAGGGCTTTGCACTCTCTTTTTCATGATACAACGCAGAAGGTGGTGTGATATAAATGTAGTGGGGGTGTGTTTGGGATTGGATTTCGCTGTTTCTACTCCAAAGTACGACTTTTAGACTCCCCGTCTTGGCGTTACGAAAGTAAGAAAAAAAATATTTTTTTACGTGACTTTTTTTTTGCTTCCTTTTGCTCCAACGACTACCTGAAAAGAAATCGAAGAAAAACAAAACGAAACTAGTCCGCTGATGCATGAATTGGTATTTTTTCCATTGCAACGACTTCAATGACTAACTGTTCGTAGTCTTTTGCTCCAATACTTGACTTTGCGTACTTGAAGATTGATTGGCCAAACTTTGGAGCTTCTTTCAACTTGCTGTTGTAACGGATCGGTGTTGAAGTTATTGTCGGATACATAATCTTTATTTCTTTCAGCGTGTCAATGCATATCCTGTTTCTGCGGTCGTATAAAGTCGGAATGACTTTGGTGACACGGATGTTGTTGCCGTATGCCAGAT
>DATEAE010000133.1:0-2287 GCA_035288505.1 Candidatus Nanoarchaeia archaeon | reverse complement strand
GGTACGGTTGCATACGGACTCATGTCGAGCACACTCACTTGTCCGGCAACGGCCAATTCTTTTAATGGAGTTCCATCTTTTGAAAAAATTCCCCATGTCTTTACCTGCATCAAATGGTTTACGACGACGTTTCTTGTGTGTTCGTCACTTCGTTTATCGTCTTCTGCGGCTGTAATCATCTCATCAAGGTCGTAATCACCTTCCTTTCTCAACTGGTCGGTCATGTGCGAAAGAAGAATTCCTTCGGGCGAATCGGTGGAAAGCTGAAATGTCAGACACCAATCTTCAGGATTGAGGTCAGACGGCTTAATTGCAAAAGAAACATCTGATGGAATGCCCTTTTGCTTGTATTGTGCGTAAAATCCTTTTGGAGTGAATAATTTGATGTCCAATCCTTTGCCTTCTAACTGCCATTCTTCGAGTAGTCTGGTGTCTACATGATTAGGATATTTCATCGGCCAGTACACACCCATCGTGTCGAGCATGATGACACTCAAATTCTGGCGGACTTCTATTGGTAATGTTGTCATGCCTTCGGCGATGACGCCCATGCTGTATGATTTCCCAGAATTATGTGAGATGATGCCGTTTGCTATAAAAGAGTGATTTTTAGGCACTGTTAAGTCATACACTTTTTTGATGCCTTGTTTCTTTGTTATTTTGGCAATCTTGCTCTCTGCTATGGCGTTGCTCGCTGGGAGTTCATTCGCTTTTGGATTTATGCAAAGAAGGCTATCCTCTGTTCTTAATTGAGAACAAGTTTTCCATGTACTCTTTGAAGTTAAAAGAGGGTGTTCTGCCGTTGCTGTAATCTTTTGCCCATTCTCGAGAAAAAGTTCGTACAATGCTTCATTTTTCACGTTATAGGATATGAGCTGCACATTTTCCCATCTGAATTTTTTTTTAATAATGTTGTATGAACTCACTTTGTCAGTGTCATCAACATCAACAATTCTTTTATAACCTTTATCTGTAAAAACTACTGTATCTTCTGTAACACATCCTCTCTTTCCGACGACAAAAACAACATGAGAACGTGCGACATCGAGATACACATTGTTAGAAAGCGATGTATAATGTCCCATGTGGACATATTGTCTGCCGATAAACACAGAACCAATAGTGCCGAGCTTTTCAGTTTCTGATCTTGGACGACCTATCACGATGTCAAATGGCATGAGATAACTAAAAAAAAAGAGTATTTAATGCTTATGTTGCTAATTCGGCATCTGTCAAAACGATGACTTTGCTTTCGTTGTTCTTTACTTGCGAATCAACTGTGACAATATAATTCACATGTGCGTCTTCAGCGGATTTCAGGAGCTCCTGATCTGCTGTTCCGTCAAGAACAATCGCATGAACATCGTTGACACTTTTAATCGTTGCTTTTAATTCTGTCACCGGGACTTTACCCAGTACATTGAGTGTTTTGTCCAACAAGTATGCGCCTCTTGTTCCGAACAAATCGTCAAGCGCACTTTTCAGGCGCTCTTTTTCGTCAGCTGCCAGTGTTTTCTTTTGTGATGTTTGCTGTGGGGGTACGACTGGAGCTGGTCTCATCGGTCGCGGTGGGAATTGTTTTCGTGGTGGCGGCTGTTGATATTGTCTTCTTCTTTCTTGCTCTTTGCCATTCTGGCTTTGTACCGCACGTTGAATATCGAGCCTGACCTGCTCGGCTGCGATTTTTCCTCTCAAAGCTTTATGGATTTCTTTCTGTGTAATCTCTTCAACTTCTTTTCCATCCGGCGCTTTACAGACAAAGTCAATCTCTGCAACATTCATCAGTTCGCGGATAATTAAGTCTCCACCTCTGTCACCATCGACAAATGCAGTTATTACTTTTTGCGCTGCAAGTTGTGTAATTGTTTCTGGTATTGATGTGCCATTTAATCCGACGCAGTTCTTGAATCCGTGTTTCAGAAGGTTGAGAACATCTGCACGACCTTCGACAAGAATTACTTCGTCGCTTTCATCAACGGAAGGACCTGCAGGCAGTCTATCTTTGCCCCATTCGGTTACTTCCATGACCCGCACGGATTGTGCTACTTCATCTGCTAATTCTTGTGAATCAGGCAGAATAGTATCTGTTAAGTTGCGCAGCAATGCTTTCGCTCTTTCAATAACAAAGCTTCGTTTTGAAATGCGTACATCTTCTATCTTGAGGACGTCTACCTTTGCGTTGCATGGACCAATACGTTGAATGACTTCCAACGCGGCAGCAACAATACAGGTTTCTGCCTTGTCCAAAGAACTTGGAATAGTGATTTCGCCGGTTGTTTTACCACCA
>DATEAE010000132.1:0-4887 GCA_035288505.1 Candidatus Nanoarchaeia archaeon | reverse complement strand
ATTCTTCAACGAGAATTTGCGGGCTTGTCGCGAGCGCTTTGGTTGCAAGTTCAGTTAATTCTTTTTCATTTTTTACCAATCCACTGCCCTTTCCGCCGAGCGCAAAGGCTGCTCGCAGCATGATTGGATATTGAATTCTTTTCGCTGCGTCTATGGCGTCATGAACACTTGTCACGGCAAAACTTTTTGGTGTTTTTACGTTGATTTCATTTAATCTTTTGACGAAAAGCTCTCTGTCTTCAGTATCAATAATTGCTTTGATTGGTGTACCGAGAATTTGTACATTATGTTTTTCGAATACGCCTTTCTTGTATAATTCGACGCCGCAGTTTAATGCGGTTTGACCGCCAAAGGTTAACAAAATTCCGTCTGGTTTTTCTTTTTCGATAACTTTTTCTACAAATTCGGGCGTAATAGGAAGAAAGTATATTTTGTCAGCTAAGTCTTTGTTGGTCTGGACTGTTGCGATGTTTGGATTTATTAGTACTGTCTTTATTTTTTCTTCTTTGAGGCATTTCAGACATTGTGAACCAGAGAAATCAAATTCTCCTGCTTGGCCAATCGATAATGCCCCAGAACCGACGACCAATACTTTTTTCGGTTTTTTTTGTCGCGTCATATCATCCTCAAAAACTCGTCGAACAAAAATTCAGTGTCATTCGGACCAGGATTAGATTCAGGGTGATATTGTACCGACATGAACGGTTTCTTCTTGTGTCTTATTCCTTCATTTGTCCCGTCATTTGCATTAACAAACCATTCTTCCCACTCTTCAGATAATGACTTGATGTCGACGGCGAATCCGTGATTCTGTGATGTAATAAAACAGCGTTTTGTGCCTTTCATGACGCACGGTTGGTTTTGTGAGCGGTGTCCATATTTCAGTTTGTATGTATTGCCTCCAGCAGCAAGCGCAAGTATCTGATTGCCGAGGCAGATGCCAAATATTGGGACATTTTTTTCCATTGCTTTTCTGACGTGTTCGATTGTTTTCGTGCACATTTTCGGGTCTCCTGGACCATTTGAGATAAGTATTGCGTCATATTGTTCATGTGAAAAATCATAGTCATATGGTACCTGAATGATTGTGACCTCTCTTTTCATGAGGTTGCGTAAAATGTTGTGTTTTATTCCGCAGTCGATGACGACAACTCTTTTGGCATTCTTTCCTTTGTATATCATCGGTTGTTTTACCGACACTTGTTGCACGATGTCCTGAGCATTTGGATCTTCTATTGGGATGTCTTTGTCAAAAATAATCTTTCCAAGCATCGTGCCTTTCTCTCTCAATATTTTTGTTAGTTTTCGTGTATCAATCCCGGTGAGCGCAGGGACATTATACTGTTGCAGCCACTCCGCAAGCGTTTTTTTGCCATCCCAGTGCGAATATTTTTCTGAGTAATCTGTTACTATTAAGCCTGAGCACTGTATCTTTTCGGATTCAAAGTTTAACGCTATCGAATCCTGCATTTTTTTTCCAGGAACGCCGTAATTTCCAATCATCGGGTATGTGGTGACGATTATCTGACCTTTATAGCTTGGGTCGGACAGGCTTTCGGGGTAGCCGACCATGCCTGTGTTGAAGACTACTTCGCCTGATGTCGGGATGTTTGCACCGAATGAGCTGCCTTCAAAAGTTAGTCCATTTTCGAGGATAAGACGAGCCATCAAAAAATTTGTAGGGCGGGTGGGAGGTAATAAATGTTTGGGTGTTACGTTAACTTTTTATATTCATTCGAAAACTTTATTGTATGGACGTCGACTACGTCGTTGCAGGATACGTATTCAATGAACGGACAGAGGACGACACAACTCTTTTACTTGTTCAAAATAATAAATTAGGATTGTGGCTTCCACCGGGCGGTCATCTTAAGCACGGGGAAATTTTTGATGTTGGAGTATGTCGTGAAATTAAAGAAGAAACCAATCTCGACGTGGTGCTCCTGAATATGGGCACTCTGCCCGTCGAAGGTACTATGCGACGCAATCTAGCTGTACCTTTCTACGTCAATGTCCATTCTGCTGCCGGGCGCAATAATCATTGCTTTTTTTACATTTGTCGAGCGTTAAATCCTGAGGAGTTGCGATCCAACCCCGAAGTGAAAGACGCACGGTGGCACTCTTTGGATGACTTACGAGCAGACCATATCCCTCCTGATGTAAAGAGCCAAGGCAGACTTGCATTTGCAGTTTATATGGATATTCGCTTTTGACGTACTGCTTCCTCGCTCGAAATCTATAAAAAGCTCATCGTATGGTAACATTCTATGTATCTCACCTGGACTGAAATAATTTTAGGCATCACTTATTTTCTTGTGCTCTATCTGAGCATCTTCTGGTTGCTGGCTTTATTTGATGCCACTCCGCCGCAAAAGAAGCGTTCTGAAGAATTCCAGGGTGTTACCATTATCATTCCCGCTTATAATGAAGAGAAAACCATTCAATCCTGTCTTGAATCCGTGCAGAAACTGAATTATCAACAGCTATCTCTTATTGTTGTTGATGACGGCTCACAGGACAAGACTGCTGAAATAGTTCGCGCTGCTCAGGCAACAGCAAAAATTCCTTTTTTATTCCTTCAGCAGCCAAACAAGGGGAAAGGCGCTGCACTTAATCATGCGCTTCGGCATACTGAGACACTGTTTTATGCGACGCTTGACGCGGATTCAACCGTTGAACCTGACTTATTGCGTAAATTAATCCCTTATTTTTCTTCTGAAGACGTTGCAAGTGTTTTGCCGCTGCTTAAAATCAAAAATCCAAAAAATATCGTGCAGCGCATTCAGCGTTACGAGTACATCATCAACATGTTTTATAAAATGCTTAATTCGAAGCTTGATTGCGTCCATGTGACTCCGGGACCATTTAGTGTCTACCGAACCGATGTCATCAAAAAGCTCGGCTATTACGATGAAAAAAATATTACGGAAGATTTGGAAATTGCGTTGCGGTTGCAGCAACATCACTACAGAATTATCCAAACAGGAGAGGCTGCTGTGTACACTCTCCCTCCAGATACATTGAAAGGTATTTATCGACAACGCAATCGTTGGTATAAAGGTTCTGCGCTCAATAGCATCAAGTACCGACACATGATGTTCGATAAAAAATATGGTGATTTCGGGTTTGTGCGGTTACCAACAGTCATTCTTGGAGGTGCACTTTCCATCATCATCCTCTTTGCTCTCGGTTATGACCTGTTTGAAGCTCTCTGGAACAAGTTTTTTGAACTTCAGGCAGTGAATTTTGACGTCTTTACTTTTTTACGGCACTGGACATTTAACTTTCATATTCTCGATTTGAGTTTTCTTGAGCTTTTTGTTGCATTCAGTGTTATCTCTCTTGGTGTGGGTGTTATGATCGCATCTTTTCGCTACTCACAGGAGAAAATAACAACCTATGGAAAAACATTTTTCTCTCTCGCGTATTACATGTTCCTTTACTCTTTTCTTTTGTCCGTTGTCTGGTTCATGATTGGTCTTGAAATAATTCGGGGGAAAGTGCAAAAATGGTAGAACGTACGGTGAGTAAGAAAAAATATATTATCGCTTTTTTTATCTCCATTGCAGTGTTTGTCCTTGGACTGTTGCTTGGACTCTTTATCGAAAGCGAACGTCTTGACTACATCGTTTTTCAGGACCAGGAACAACAGCTTGATTTGCAATCATTACATCTTCATTACCAGTTTTCTAGTGATTTTGCGGAACAAAAGAATTGCGTTGACCTTCTTAGAACGTTTGATACCAATCTTCGCAATCTTGAACGCACGCGTGAACGTATCGAGAATTATCGTCGTGATGCTACGGTCAATGTGCGCGAATTTGACCTGTTGCGACGTGAATATGTCCTTTCACAGGTTAACTATTGGCTTCTTTATTCTCGTGCAAAAGATCTCTGTGAACTTCCTGCTGCAACCGTTCTTTATTTCTTTTCTGATGAAGAAAACTGCGCTGATTGTGAAGAGCAGGCTATTGTCTTGACGTGGCTTAAACATACTCTCGGATCAAACATCCTGACGTTTGTTTTTGATGGCGAATTTGACCAGGAGCCTATCATTCCGTTGCTCAAAGGTGTGTATGGCATTGACGAATACCCTTCAATCGTTGTCGATGGTAAAGTTTTTACTGGCTTCACTTCACGAAAGAAAATTCTGACTCAAATCTGTCCTCAATTAAACGTCACTGCATGTGAACCTTATGTGGCAGGATAAAGCTCTTGCGGGCGTCGCATTTATCTTTGTAATTTTTGGCATTTTTTTCATCACAGACCAGCGCATTGTCGGCTGGGATGAATCGGTGTACATCGGCATGGGCAAATACATGACCTCTTTTGGCAGTGCTGGTTTATGGGAGGATATACGACCGCCGGCGCTTCCTCTTCTTCTCGGGATAGAATGGAAACTGGGCATTCCCTATGGTATTGTTCCTTTGTTTTTCGGGCTCGCGACAATCGTGCTTCTGTACATCTTTTTTCGCCAAGAGCACCCAACCCTTGGTTTGCTCGCATCTCTGCTTTATGTCGCATCGCCACTTGTTGTTGAACATTCTTATCTTACGCTAACTCATGTTCCTGCAGCTTTTTTTGTTCTTCTTGCGGCTCTTATTTATACAAAACATCATTCTTTTTTTGTTGGTTGTTGTGTCGGAATTGCAACGCTTTTTCGCTTTCCTCTCGGATTAGAACTTGTGGCTTTTGGATTGTTGTATCTGTATAAGCAAAAATATCGCGATGTCCTTTTTCTTCTGTTTGGATTTTCTGCTTTTATTATTCCATTTTTTATTTTCAATGTTTTTATGTATGGAACTATTACCTCTTCACTCTTGGATGCTGCGTTGCGTCCCTTCATCTTTGCATCCACTCATCAATCAAACCCTTTTCATTCAGGCT
>DATEAE010000131.1:0-4543 GCA_035288505.1 Candidatus Nanoarchaeia archaeon | reverse complement strand
AGGTGGTCGTCTCGTCGATAAAATCCACCGCATAATCTATGGAAATCCATCTCTCGATGATATAGAGACAACAGATGTTGAAAATTTTAACGGAATTCTTCGCGAACGCCTGAGTCGACTCGTGCGTAAAACCAAATGTTTTTGTAAAGAAAAATCACGCTTGGAAAACGCATTATATCTCTTCCAATTTTATTGGAATTTCATGCACCAAATCAAGAAAAACATGACACCAGTAATGTTGGAGAGTCAATCCACAAAAATATGGACGTGGGGCAACTTCATTCACGCAAAATTAAAGTATCTTTAATGGGACACTACCAATATTATTAATTTTTTTACTCCTTCTCAAAAACCAGCTTCAACCCAAACCGCACGTCATCTTTAATCGCTTTATCTCCTACGTTTGTAAAGAAAGAACTCGAATCAAACGTAATGCCCCATTTTGTTCTGTCTATTGTGAAAGCTGCGTGGATTTCCAGCGAATTTTCGTCTGCCGACACTATTTCTGCTGGAAATGTTATCTTATGTGTTTGGTCGCGAATCGTTAAATCGCCGGTAATCGTGTATTGTTCGCTTTCTTCAATAGAGTTTATCACAAATTGTGCTGTCGGGTACTTTTCAATCCCAAAGAAATCGTCCGAACGGACATGTTTCAAATAGCGTTCATTGTTCTTTTCTTCGGTGATAGTGGTCATGTCAATGACAAACTTGCCGGATGTGAATTTATCATTTTCCCGTTCAAGCTCTCCTGCGTTGATAGCAACCGTACCAACATGTGAACTGCCGACAAAGCGTGATGCCTGATAGATGAGCTGCGATTGTTCTGAGTTAAGTGTGTATGCTGCTGATTCGGGTAAGTCTATTGTTGTTGGTGTATCTTTTTGAATGCTTTCAGCAGAACAGCCAATAACGATGAGCAACAAAGCGAGCAGCGGAATGAATTTCATATTCTGCGGTTCTTCACCCTACTATAAAAAGTTTTCTCTGATGGGTGAAATGTTGATGGAAAACTTAAATAGAAGTAAGTCTGATGGCTGATAAAATGGCAGGAACAAATGTTATTTATGTGGCTAAAATTTACTATGATGAGTCAATGAAAAAGCATACCGCAGAGCTTCCAGATTTTCTCGGTGTAAGGGGTTACGGAAGTACTATAGATCAAGCAGTAGAAAATATGGTGAAAGTTTTTAAATCTGGCCTGAGGAGTCTGGTTACAATAACAAAATATGGACCACGGCCAAAACCAGAATTCATGGCTGGTGTAGAACAACTCGATGCGACAAAGTATCGCCGTGTTACGATAGACATTACTGATTTATTACCTAAATAAGCTCTTGCTAAGTTCTCCAAAAAATCTATAAACCACTTAATTGTTTCACCTATCAATGGTTCTCTTAAAATCAGATATGAAGAAATTGAAGCCGGGCGATGCTGCGCCTCACTTTTCTTTAAGGAATGTTGATGGAAAGATAGTGAGTCCAACACAGTTCAGGGGTAAAGTTTTGGTTATCGTCTTCATGTGCAATCATTGTCCGTATGTGAAGCCAAAGATGGATGAAATTGCTGCAATTCAGCGAGATTATGAGAAGAAAGGCGTTGTTGTCATCGGCATTAACTCAAACGATCCTGCACATTATCCAGAGGATGATTTCACGCATATGCAACAGCTTGCCCAAGCGAAAGGCTACAAGTATTATCTTGTTGATGAGACGCAGGATATTGGAAAAGCGTATGGCGCAACATGCACGCCTGACCCGTTTGTGTTTGATAAAGACCATAAGCTTGTCTATCATGGACGTATTAACAATCAAATGGAACCGACCGATAGAGTGACGGAACATACAATGCGACTTGTTCTTGATAAAATTCTGAAGAATGAAAAAGTAGAGGATTGGTTTGTACCAAGCATGGGATGTAGTATAAAGTGGCGGTAGGGAAAATGTTGGATAACTTGACCAATCCAGCCGCTACGAAATGAAGAAAAAATTAAACGTACGTAAACTTTGTTTTTCGTCTTCCTTCTGCTCCTATGGCGATTGAAGCTCTTTGAAGCACAATCGAGCATCAACATGTCAAGAACCACCTTTCATTTTTTTCAAATAGTGGTTCTTGAGCACATCAGCTTTCCATTATTTATTTATGAAAGTGGAAAGCTATATGTTTTTAAACCCTCTCTTTTTCGTTACTGCAATGAAATATCCAAAGTACAATGCGCAAGAAATTGAGCATGACCTTCTTAACTTCTGGAAACATCATCAGATTATTGAAAAGATAAGAAAGCGAAACAGCACTGGAAAAAGCTATTATTTTCTTGAAGGTCCGCCGTACACATCAGGACGTATCCATCTCGGACATGCGTGGAACATGGCACTCAAAGACATGTTTGTTCGATACAAGCGCATGCATGGACTTGATGTATGGGACAGGATGGGCTATGACATGCACGGACTGCCAACGGAACACGCAACAGAAAAGAAGCTGAACATCAAAGGCAAAGACCAAATCGTTGCATACGGCGTTGACAAGTTTGTCAAGGAATGTGAAAAGCTGTGCAAAGAAAACATGGCGCAGATGAATCTAGATTTCATCCGCATGGGCAGCACGCTCGATTTTTCAAATCCTTATCAATCAATAACACGAGAATTTATCGATGGAGAATGGATGCTCATCAAAAATGCGCACGATGCACAGCGCTTGTACGAAGGATTGCGAACGATGCACTGGGACACGGAATCAGGGACAGGTGTTGCGAAGCATGAAATCGAATACAAGCAAGTCACTGATAATTCAGTTTATCTCAAACTCGCACTGGACAAGAAAACATTTTTGGTCGTGTGGACAACAACACCATGGACGCTGCCATTCAATCTCGGAGTGATGGCTCACCCAGACATTGAGTATGTGAAATGCAAAGTCGATAATGAATACTGGATTGTTGCAAAAGCGCGAGCTGATGCTGTCATGAATGCGGCAGGAAAAGAATATACAATTTCAGAAGTTATTCATGGAAAAGAACTCGAGGGATTGAAATATGTGCATCCGTTTTCCAAAGAAATTCCGTTTTTTTCAACACTCAAAGCAAAGAAGCTTCATACTGTTGTGTTAAGCAAAGAATTTGTTGATGATGTTTCTGGCACGGGATTAGTTCATACTGCACCAGGATGTGGTCCGGAAGATTATGAAGTTGGTTATCGCAATGGTTTACCGCCATTTAATACGACCGATGAAAAAGGAATGATGCATGACGTCGGTCCATTCTCTCACTTATTTGCACGAAAAGATGACGCGCAATGCATTGAGCTGTTTGAAAAGAAAAACGCAGTTGTTGCGACTGAAAAATATGTTCATGACTATCCGCATGACTGGCGTTCACATAAGCCACTTATTTTTAGGGCAACACGACAGTGGTTCTTTAAAGTTGAAGATTTAAAAGAAAAACTGATTGCAGCAAACAACAAAATAGCATGGCACCCTGCTGCTGGATACAATGCGTTCAATTCATGGTTGGAACACCTGCGCGACAACAGCATATCAAAGCAACGCTTTTGGGGAACGCCTTTGCCGGTGTGGAGAAATATTAATGACGATGCGGATTACATCGTTGTTGGCTCTGTCGCAGAACTTGAAAAATTGTCTGGGCAAAAAATACCTGACGCCCACAAGCCATGGATTGATGACGTCGAAATAAAGAAAGACGGCAAACTGTATAAGCGCGTCCCTGATGTTCTCGACGTTTGGGTAGATGCGGGCACTGCAAGCTGGAATTGTTTGTTTTATCCTGCACAAAAAAAGTATTTTGATAAATTTCCGGCGGATTTTATTCTCGAGGGAAAAGACCAGATACGCGGATGGTTTAATCTGCTGCTCATCGCAAGTAGTTTAGCTTTTGACAAGCCGAGTTTCAAAGCAGTGTACATGCACGGCTTCGTCACCGATGTTGAAGGCGTGAAGATGTCGAAAAGTCTCGGCAATATCATTTCTCCAGATGAAGTCATCAACAAGCACGGTGCTGACACACTAAGATATTATTCAATCCAGACTGCTGCAGGCGAAGACATGAATTTCAGCTGGGAAGAGATTGCACTAAAGCATCGGCAGCTCAATGTGTTGTGGAATATTCATGTGTTCTTGCTTTCGATGACGAAAGAGATTGGAAATCCTTTTGAGCTTGACGCAAAGCTGATGGAACAGCTTTTTGATATACCTGAAAAAGTGATGTTTTCACAATTACACTCAACGATAAAAGAGGTTACTGCATTGTATGAAACGTATCATCTCGATGAAATTGTGCAGCTCTGTGAGAATCTCTTTCTCAACCTGAGCAGGGAATATATCCAAATGGTGCGCGACAAGAGCAGCGTTGGCACGAAAGAAGAAAAAGAAGTTGTAACGTACACGATTGCTCATGTTTTATTTGAAACGCTCAAACTGTTTGTGCCGATTGCGCCGTTCATTACGGAAGCGATGTACCAGAATCTCAAGGAATGTTATGCATTGCCGCAGGAGAGCATTCATGAATATTTATGGCCTGCATTTCAGCAGC
>DATEAE010000130.1:0-6607 GCA_035288505.1 Candidatus Nanoarchaeia archaeon | reverse complement strand
TGTCATGAAGAATGAGACAAAGTTAAATGATAACCAGAAAAAAGCACTTGCGTTTATTCAGCAGAACATCCTCGATAAGTACGGAACAACCGGCGTGCAGGATGTCCTTGACAAAGCTGTTTTTGAATTGTTGAAATATATTGTCATCTTTCCGGGCGGCGTGAACAATCTTGTCGATAAACATGGTAATGTGTTACCTGACGCATTTTTATTGAAAGAGGGAAGTACTCCTGTTGATTTTGCGTTTCGGATTCATACGGATATTGGGAAGAATTACATCAAAGCAATTAATGTAAAAACCAAATTGCCGTTAGGGAAAGAACATATTCTAAAAAACAGAGATGTCATTGAGATTAAGACGAGTAAGTGATTTTTACAATTGTCAAAAACCATCAATCAATAGGTATTTCTGTCTACGCGTCCGTACGGCTGAAAAAAATCTCCCCAGCCGGATTCGAACCGGCACCCATCGGGTTACAGCCGAGTGCTCTGCCTTTGAGCTATGGGGAGCATAAACGAATGAAGAATGTCCAAGCTTAGAATCCAGAACTATGATTAGGGATTATAATTTCACAGTCAGGAAAAAATGCCCAGACTTAGATATAACGATAATAAAACTGAGAGATAGGACTAGCAAAACCTGTTCTTACTTTCATTTTAAATTTTGCTTTTGCCATTGTTATATGTTGGGAGTAGTACACATATTTAAATAAATCGTTTTTTGGGGAAATCTCATCTACACATCGACAGTTTAGTACATAATCTGCGTTTTGAATATACTTAACAAAAACACAACAATAAGAATGCCGAAGATAATGAGTGTAATCATCGTTGTTGCAAAAGTTAGCATCCCTGCGGATAGTCCGTTTTTTATTCCGTAATAAATCGATGGAGCAATCAGTAATGCAAGGATAGAAATGATGACGACAATGACCAGTAACACTACAACGAGTTCACCAGAACTATTAATCCATCGATACATGTTATTCAGCATCCAGTACGCAGAAAATGCAAGCGCGTAGATTAAAAATGCACTGAGTGTGCCGATAGCTATTGGACGGACAGATGATGGCATTGATTTTGGTTTTAATTTTTTAATGCCAAGTATAGATGCGCCGATTAATGAGAGAACTGCAAGCGAAATGAGCAAAATTCTTCCTTTGTATAGCAGCACTGCTGACGAAGAATAATCAGCTTTGACGTGAAAACTTTCCCAGGGGTCAAGCGCTGAACTCTGCTTTACATAGCCTTGCGTATATTCCATTTGTCTTGAAAAGTCGCTCAGCTCTGAACTTTCCATTGCGGATGTCAGTTTCGTTGCTGATAAGAAAGCGGTGTTGTAGTCGACAGACGCTTTTCCGCCTTTCAGATGAAGGTCTGGAATCACGTTCAGTGCAACACGGACCTGTTCTGTATCGTCGCTGATTTTTGCGGTTTCAAAGTTTGCGTGCCAGACGCCAGCACTTTTTTGAGCATAGCCCTGTGCCTTGTAATACAGGAGAATCGTCGGTTCGTCGGTGTCGATAGGTAACGTCAATGTAAACAATGTCGATTTGGAAAGAAATTCTTGGGTGTATTTGATAGGATGATACGTGTACGGCCATCCGTATGATTGTTGTGACCGGATGCACTGCTGTTCTTGCCTGAAACAAGGATTGTGAATTGTTTCGTACGTTTTGCATGTGCCATCAGGATAATATTGCGTACACACGCGTTCATCTCCTGCAGTGCATTGCGTTTTATATTCAGCGCATTGTGTCAAAAGTGATTTGGCTTCCTGAATTGCATTGATTAAACGAATGTTTCTGCCGGGGACTTCTATCAGGATTGTTTTCATTGGTTTCTGAACGAACGTGAATTTCGCAGCGACCGCTGCTTCGCCTTCGCCGTCGAATGTCACTGTGTAGAATTGTTGCGTTGATTGACTTTGGGTTTGAGGAGGATAGTACGAATAAGGAACAATTGTTTCAGATAATGCGCTGATACTTGATACTAAAAGAACAAGTAAAAGCAACGGAAGTATTTTCATTTTATCGTGAAAGAAATGGTGCTATTTATACACCGAAGAAATGTTCAAATGGAGTGGAAGTTATCGTTTAGAATGTTTTTAGTGGTGGTCGTTTGAGTAGAAGGAAGGCGAAAAAATCTAACGTACGTTTTTTTTTACTTCCTTTCGTAACGGCAGGTTCAAAACGCCAATTACTCTTTCTTTCCAATTATCATCTCTTTGTAACTGCTCAATTCCTGCGCCACTTTTAATTTTTGCAAAGGAACGTTCTGAAACCCACTGTCGCTGATGATAAAACCATTGTTGTTCAGTTGTTGAAAAACATAACTTTCGTAATTTTGATATTCGCTTTTCATGATGCGAAATGCACGCTCGAAATAAATATCGAAATGCAGCGATGGAATTAACTTAAAAATATCATCATGTCTGACGTCGAGATGAACAAACATATTTTTCCAGTAAAATTGTAATGTTTGACCTTTTTGCGCGAATGAAATCCCAATATCATCGAGAATTGTCACAATCTGCTGGAACACATGCTCTTTATCTACAAAAATGCAGCGGGTTTGTTTGGGGTTAAATAAGCGATGTACATATTCCAACGGAAAAATGACATCTGCGCCGCAGCCCGGATATAACAGCACAGGCTTGTGTGGGAGTTGATGAGAGATAGGACTGAGCAAATCTAATTTTTTAATACTCTCTGGGTTGAATTCCCCGCAGCTTGTCGCCGAGGCATTTGCCGAGCGTGACTAGCAAAGCGCACTTTGCGTTGCTGCGATTATTGGGTAGTCACAAACCATTATATCTGATAAAGCTTTTCCTACTTCAAACACGCTAACCCAAAGACGAAAAACTGAGTCGAAATACAATCCGTCTGTGTGTGCCCGTATTTCGTAAAGTCAAGCGGGATAAGTACAGAGGCGCATTACCTCCGGAACGGGGGGATTTGAAGCTTGTGGAGTGTCAATAAACACTGCGAGTGGTTATTGAGCATGCTCAGAAATCAGCTGATTTCTGACACATCCATTGGGTATGCTGTGAAACAAGAAGCCCCATAGCTTGCTGTGTGGTAGTTCACAATCGTCTTTGAAAACATAGCTCAGTATTTTTTTCTTGTCCGGCTTGGCTTCCGGATTAATTCCTTTGGGAGTTACAGGACGCTCACTGATGACGATGCATTGTCCCATTTATTTTAAATTCCCCTCTTTGCCTTTACGAAAAGTTTCATTCAAGTCCAGCATATATTTTCCGTCGCCGACACGAATAATCAACGGGTCGTCTTTAAACAAGTGAACTAAATCAATTTCGTAATGTCCGGGCTTTGCAACGCGGATGCTCTCAAAGTCAAGAATGTCTGGCTCTTCCTGTGTTACTGGCGCGCCAACTAAATCAAAAACATCTTTTTCCATCTGCTCACGCTGGTCATCAGGAATGTTTGTGATAACCTCTTTCGCTGCTTCTATCTGTTTGCGTTTAATAAAGAAAAAAAGCCTGCCACCACAAGAACAGCCTTTGAGAATTGCTTCTGCACCGTCTTCATAAAAAGTGTTGCAACGCACACATTGGTGGGGCATTATCGCTTCCTGCGCTTTCGCGCCTCCTGCGTAAATAATTCAATGCTACTGGGATTCTGACGGACTTTCTTAACAATGGATGCTGGTCCGACAATTGTAAAGCCTTGGCGGTTGCCCACAAGAAGGCGTGCAATGTCGAAGCGTAACCGCTTCATCGTGTCCATTTTTTGTTTTTCTGGGTAAATAACCGCAAGCTCGATGCCTTTAAACTCGTCATTGATGTCGTTCATCGTGCTTTCTATAAGAACAGCTTCTTCTTCTTTTTGAAGCTGGCCTTCGAGAACAACAATCTTGTCCTGCTTGATAATCCCCATGAGTTTGTTAATACGCCGCGTACTATTCAAATCTTCAATTTCATGATAGGGAACAAAGTGAAAGGTTACCATTGTGTCATCCAACGAGCTTAAACAAGGTATTGTAAAAGTCATCCACGTTTGTGCCTGTCTTCGCACTCACTCCCACCACCTCGTATTGAGGGAATGCCGCTTTGACTTTATTAAGCTTTGCACGCCGCAAATCTATCTTGTTTGCTACTATAAGTACGGGAATGTTGCGCGCCTGCAAATTGCCGACAATTGTGATGTTCACCTGAGAAAACGGGTCCTGAGTTGCGTCCAAAATAACGGCAACTGCGTCCATCGAATCAAGCCACTTGATGCTTTCAATGACTCCTTTGGTTGCCTCTTTTGCACGCTTTTTGGCAACGGCTTCTTTTAATCCTTTTTTAATGAAGTCTTCGTAGTCAATTTTTGTTGCAATTCCCGGCGTGTCAACCAACGAGAAACTTAACGTTTTGCCGTTTTTATTTTTAATGCTGACCTGTTCTTTTATCTGTATTTCGCGCGTTTCATGAGGAATAGCAGAAACGGTGGACATCTCCTGACCAAGCCAGTCTTTACAAATACGATTGGCCAGAGTTGATTTGCCGGCGTTCGGCGGACCGTATAAACCTAATCGTACATGACTCCGATTGCGAAAAATATTGCGGAAGTAGCGCTGCAAGAACCGATTTATGAACCCACCCATCTCAATACCTCACTATGTGAGTTATAATGGTAGGCTTATAAATCTTTAGATTTACGAGTCAATAAATCTGAGATTGACTGATTTTTATTCGCAAATACAGATTAGCCTGTGCGTTCGGAACTGCCTGAATCTGACGAGCCATCACTCTTGCTTTCTTCAGAGTAGTCGCCGCCTGTTGAGCTTCCTGAATCCGAACCGCTTCCATAGTCACCGGATTCTGATTCAGGAGATTTTTCTTCATATCGTGTACTATCTTCTGGCTGGTATTCGTATTTTATTTCACCGGTTTCGTCTTTGTATTCATACCGGGCAGAATCGTCATGATATTCGTATTTAGATTCCTCGCGGGATTCATAACGGGCATCATCACGATATTTTGTCTGCTCATCCCCCATTTTTGACTCATATTCTTCACGCATTCTTTTTCGGTCTTCTTCACTTGCTGACGACCATTTTTCAGCGTATTTTTGGTCCATTCTTTGGTTGCTATCAAGTTCTTCTTTGTACTCATAGCGGCGTTCGAAATCTTGCGCAAACTGACCGCGTGCATCGTTGTAGAAACTTTCAAAGCAGCTGACTTTTTCAGACAATTCTTTCACCGCATGACAATCGCGACCAAATTCCTGAATACGAGCTGGTTGGCCTTGATATTTTTCTTTAAATGTTTCCTCGTCATCGTCGCCATACTCACCTTTTTGCTCGTTATACTCAGTGAACCCATTTCTTTTTTCTTTCATGAGTTTCATGCATTCATCTGGCGAGGTAATCTTCGCTTCCATACATGGAGGTGGCAGTGCAAATTTTCTTTCGTTCTCACCAAATCGGTCTGCAAACTTCTCACTCGCTCTTTTCATGCATTCCTCACGTGAATTCTCCTGCTCGCATTGCTGCATGAACTCATAGACTTCAACGTCGTCTCCATCGCGCCCAAGGAATTTGGCACATTCTTTCATCGAAGTAATGCCTGCTTCCTTGCAGGGAGGAGGGAATGTTCTATCTTTATTGGGCAATGAATCAACAATGTATTCCGGCAAATAATCTTGCATGTTTACGCCTTTGCCCATGTTCTGACAGGCTTCTTTGTCGCCGTCTTCACATCGTGCTGCCAATGCGCTTTGTTCTTTACAAACTGCTACAAATGACTGGATTCCAAGGCCTTCGCAGTCGCACGTTTTTCCTTTTGAGGACATGCATTGCTCCATCTTGTCGACAAAAACCTTTGCATGAGTTGATTGTTCATCAGTTAGTTTTTCATCCAATTCTTTCTGCCATTGTGGTGCATCATCACTTCTGCATACTTTCTCGTATTCCGTCGGATCAAGCTCTGACAATGTTTCGCATAACTTCTTTATTTTTGAAGATACCTTTGCGGCAAGCAGCGCACGCTTTTCCTGCTTTTTTTGCTCTTCAATTTCATCGGCAAGCTCTGGAAGTTCATCAGAAATTTTTGTCAACACCTGTTCAACGGCAGATGCTGTTTTTTCTAAATCGTTTTCAAGTTCGGGAGTTGCTTCGTCTTCAATAATTGAACTATACTCAGATGCTTTGTCCAATGCTTGCTTTGCGTATTCTGCTTTCTTCTTTTCTGCCATCGCATGCGCTTCAGCGATTTTTTCCTGTCGGTATTCAAGCGCTTTTTCAGGGTTGTCACCTGCACGCTCGAAGAGTTGGTCGACGAAGTAGAAGGGGCTGTCGGGCAAAATCCCCGGGTCAGTAAGTTCGGTTTGAGCAAAAGCAATGGGTACAAGCAATAGCAGGATAATAAGATAGATTTTCATAATATCACCTTTTTGATGTGAAGAATTTGGATTTATTTAAGACTTACCATTTACCGCCTGCGCCGCCACCGCCACTTGAGACACCACCAAAACCGCCGAAGCCACCGCTACCTCCTCCGAAACCACCAAAACCACCTCTGAAACCGCCTAATCCGCGACCGGAGAAGCCGCCCATGCCGGGTCCCATACTAAATGGTGCAAGCAGCATCAGTGCGAAA
>DATEAE010000129.1:0-2409 GCA_035288505.1 Candidatus Nanoarchaeia archaeon | reverse complement strand
ATGCGGTGCGATTAACCTGATAGCATCATTCAACTATTCTCAATCAATGAATCTATCATTCTTATCACGCAATCCATCCAATGCATCCTTTAGAGATTTCTTTCCAATAAACCCGTATAGAGATTTAATTTCTTTCTTTTTTTGAGGAGCATCAGTCATATCAAATTACATGATAATTAGTGCTTAAAAATTTTGTTATTGCATAAAACATTTAAAGCGATTACTTCTACACTTAACCAATGGTAAATATCAACGAACTATCTAAAAAATGGCAAAAAAAATGGCAACAAGCAAAGATTTTCGAGTCAAAAGCAGATACAAAACCTAAAAAATACATCTTGGAAATGTTTCCCTATCCCAGCGGGAGCCTTCACATGGGCCACTTGCGTAATTATTCTATCGGCGATTGCTATGCCCGTTTCCAGCGTATGCGCGGTTTTAATGTCCTCTATCCGATGGGCTACGACGCTTTTGGATTACCCGCAGAAAATGCCGCAATCAAAGATAAAAGCCATCCATCAAAATTCACATTTGCAGCAATTGACAATATCAGAAAGCAGCAAAAAGCTCTCGGCTTGAGCTACGACTGGTCGCGTGAAGTCATCACTGCAACACCGGAATACTACAAATGGAACCAGTGGATTTTCTTGCAATTATACAAAAAATGGTTGGCATACAAAAAAGAAGCGCCCGTTAATTGGTGCAATGGATGTCAAACTGTTCTGGCAAATGAGCAGGTCGAAGAAGGCAAATGCTGGCGATGTAAAACAATAGTAATAACTAAAAATCTCAGCCAGTGGTTCTTCAAGATTACGCACTACGCCGATGAGCTTCTGAAAGATATTGAAAAATTAGAACACTGGCCTGAACGTGTCCGCATCATGCAGAAAAACTGGATTGGAAAGAGTGAAGGTGTCAGAATCAAATTTCCGTTAATAGTCAAAGACCAGCCAGAACAAAAACATTTCGTTGAAGCTTTTACAACACGTCCTGACACTATTTTCAGTGTTACTTTTATTGCCATTTCTCCTCAGCTCGCACAAAAGTGGCTTGTTGTTGGGTGGAATGCATCCGACAAAGTCAAACAATACGTTAAAAAAGCGCTGTCGGTTGAAACAAAACAAGAAGTAAAAGAAACATTGGAAAAAACAGGAATTTTCACTGATGTGTATGCCAACAATCCGGTAAACAATGAAAAGATTCCGGTCTGGATAGCGAACTTTGTAGTCGAATACGGCACTGGAGCAGTGATGGCAGATGCTCACGACCAAAGGGACTTTGAATTTGCAAAAAAATACGGAATTCCTTTGAAGTTTGTTATTTCTCCAGATGGAAAGCCGCATGATGCAGCAAAAGCAAAACTGGCTTTTGTGGATGACGGCATCCTTTTCAATTCCGGACAATTCTCTGGCATGCACAATCAGCAAGCTTTGCCGAAAATAGCAGACTGGCTCGTCAAGAATAAATGGGCACAAAAAGAAACGAACTACAAACTTCGCGACTGGCTCATCTCCCGCCAAAGATATTGGGGAACACCAATACCCATCATCTACTGCAAACACTGCGGAACCGTTCCAGTTCCTGACAAAGCTCTCCCTGTAGCATTGCCCAATGATGTCAAGTTCACTCCGTCAGGCAATCCGTTGGCAACCTCAAGCTCTTTCATTAACACAACCTGTCCAAACTGCAGCTCACCAGCAAAAAGAGAAACGGACACGATGGACACTTTTGTCGATAGCAGCTGGTATTTTTTCAGATATTGTGATAATACGAACAACAAGGCTTTATTTGACAAGAAAAAAGCAGAATATTGGACGCCCGTTGACCAGTACATCGGCGGCATTGAGCATGCAGTTCTTCATCTCTTATACGCACGTTTTTTCACCAAAGCATTGCGTGACCTTGGTCTGATAGACATCGACGAGCCTTTCACCAGATTACTCTGTCAGGGCATGGTGTTGAAAGACGGCGCAAAGATGTCAAAATCATCAGGCAACGTTGTTGACCCGAATGACATCATGAATAAGTACGGCGCAGACACAGCAAGGTTATTCATCCTCTTCGCAGCGCTGCCGGAAAAAGAGCTGGAATGGTCGGAACAGGGCGTTGAAGGTTCACACCGGTTTTTGCAGCGTGTCCATGATTTGTTTGTCGAAAACACATTCTCAAAAGATAAACTAAAATTCAAAGACAAACATTTGTTATCACATACACAGCGCACGATTGAAGCCGTAACACTACACGTGGAAAAGTTTGAATTCAGCCTTGCGATAGGAAAGCTGATGGAACTTGTGAAAGTGATGACAACCTACAAATCTGCAGGCAGTATGAATAAAGAAGTCTATCTTGAAGCTCTTACTCCTCTCGCGCTTCTCCTTTCTCCATTTGCTCCGCATCTCGCAGAAGAAT
>DATEAE010000128.1:0-3533 GCA_035288505.1 Candidatus Nanoarchaeia archaeon | reverse complement strand
TAAGGACATCTCTTGAGCAGTAATTCTCTGATGGAATCATGTTTAGAACGTCCTGCTGACGTTGCTGCTCTTTTTGGATGTACTGTTCTATCTCTTTGTCATGCATAACGCTGGCAGAAATGGATTGTTTATATGGATTGTGGAAGGGGAGTGAATAACATTAATTCTTTGATGCTAAATCCTTTGATGCTAACTTCATTACTCCCAATAATGCTTCTCTTATCTTTTGCTCGTTTTTTGATGCGCGTGCTTCTGTGTGATTCGTTTGCGCTTGAGAAAATGAATTGTATCTGTCCCTAAATCTCGCAAAGCTCTGTCTTCCATAACTGAGTTGTTTTTCGTAGTGGGCAGCTCCACTTTCTGCACGTTCTTTTTTTGCTTGGGTTCCTCGGTAATAGCTTGCACTTCTCCCTTCAACGTTCCAGTCTTCATTTGCTTCTGCAATACGTTTTTGTTCTTCGGACAGAAGTCGCTCGTTATTCTTTACCTCGCGCTCAGTTTCGCTCATTCGCTCTTTAAAGACGTTGACCTTTTCGGAAAGGTATCTTTCTGTGACTGCGCAAGCAGCATCGAGTGAGAAATCTTTTCTTAAATCGTATTGCGGTACCGAGCCGCGTATTGTTCTCGGATTTGAACCCAGCGATCCCGAAAAATGTATAGTTCCGGGCGGTATATATTCGTTTTGAAACACTGCTTGTTCAGGCAGTCCAGACAAAAGAGCAACCAACTGGTTATCTCTTATTGGCTTTTCTTGCTGCAGGTAATCTCCTATGTTCGCACTTTTGGGAACCCAGCTTGTCACAAGTTCGTTCCAGCCTTTCACAATCTCATCCATGAATCCTTTTTTTAATAGTCTTTCTTATAAAGTTTTCCTTCCACTCCGACGAAATATTTAAAAAGTACCAGACGTCGCCAGATATATGGATAAAAACGTTTTGAAGCGTCTCTATTTTTTTGTTCTGTTTGTTGTTCTTGTGTACTTTGCGAACAAAGCTAATTTCTCTGCACTTGTTGGCACGGACAACCAGTTTTTTACTCTCTTTCAGTTTTTTGGCCCTATTGCAGGCGGCTTCCTTGGGTTGTGGGGCGGCGTTTCTGTCTTATCTGCAGAGCTGCTTGACATGCTCATCGTCGGAAAATCATTTACTCTGCTGAGCATGTTGCGGCTTTTGCCCATGGTGTTTGGCGCGTTGTATTTTGCACTCATGCTGCGGCGCGGTTTGTCACGCATTGCGTTGTTTGTCGTTCCTCTTGTTTGTATTGCGCTCTTTGTAAGTCATCCTATCGGAAGAACTGTTTGGTATTTTTCGCTCTTTTGGCTTATCCCTGTTATAGCTGCTGTGGTTCCACAACACTGGAAAGGACAGCTTTTCTTTCGCAGTTATGGCGCGACGTTTGCGGCACATGCTGTTGGTGGTGCCATCTGGATTTATTCTGTTCCGATGGCTGCAGAACAGTGGATAGCACTCATTCCGATTGTTGCGTATGAACGCTTTCTTTTTGGGTTAGGCATTGCGTTTTCTTATGTTGCTTTCACGACCGTGTTGGATTATCTGCTTGCAAAAGCTGATGTTCGTGATGCTGTACTTATAGAGAAGAAGTATGCGTTGTTCCACTAATTTTTTACGTACACAACAAACTCAAACTCGTCGTGAACTTCTCGCTTTTCAATCGTCCAGTCTGATTCGTTGAACTCGGGAAAATACGTGTCGCCGTCGTATTCTTTTGTAACGAACGAAAGGTACATCTTGTCCACGTATCCTTTTGACAGCGCTTCTGCAAAAATCTGTGAGCCTCCGATGATAAAAATTGTTTTTTTGTGCTCTTCTGCTCTTTTTAACGCAATATCAAGCGTCGGGCACACTTCAACACCGGGAATTGTTGTAACAGTTCTGCTCACTACTATATTGTGCCGATTGGGCATCGGACGTTTTATCGAGTCATAGGTTTTTCGTCCCATAATGACGGTCGAGCCTTGCGTTATTGTCCGGAAATGTTTCAATTCCTCAGGAATATCCCATGGAAGCCAGTTGTCCTTTCCAATGACATGCTTATTCTTTGTCATTGCCGCGATGATTATTTTTTGCATGGTTATACCGCAATCGGTGCTTTGATGGGCGCGTGTGGGTTGTAGTTTTCTACGGTGAAATCTTCAAATTTAAACTCAAAAATGTTTTTTACATTTGGATTTATTTTCATTGTTGGCAACGTTCTGGGCTCTCTTGTAAGCTGTTCTTTGACCTGTTCGAGATGGTTTAGGTAAATATGCACGTCTCCAAACGTATGCACAAACTCTCCTGGTTGTAAATCTGTCACCTGTGCCATCATCATCGTCAGCAACGAATAACTTGCCATGTTAAATGGAACACCCAAAAATACGTCTGCACTTCGCTGATATAACTGGCAGGATAGTTTTCCATTAATGACCATGAAATGAAAGAGCGTATGGCATGGTGGTGGGGCATGGTGATGATTTCTGATTAACTCCTGTAATTCTCCGACGTTCCAGCCGGACACAATCATGCGTCGTGATGTCGGATCGTTCTTGATAAGCTCAATGACGTTTTGAATCTGGTTTATTTCTGTATTTCCAGCAGCCCAGCGTGTCCATTGCTTGCCATAAATTGGACCGAGCTCTCCATACTCTTTTGCGAATTGCTCGTTGTTTTTTATCTGTTCAACAAACCAGTCAAGCTTCGCTTTCCACCGGTCTGAGTATCGTTCGTATTCATTGACGAGATTGTTTTTTTCAAGATAAATCTGATAACTCCATTCATTCCAGATTTTTACATCATTCTGGACGAGATAACGAATGTTTGTTTCACCCTTGAGAAACCATAAGAGCTCGTGAATAATTGGTTTTAAAAAGACTTTTTTTGTTGTCAGGAGAGGAAAGCAGTTTAAGTCAAAACGCATCTGATAGCCAAAGACGCTTTTCGTACCAATGCCGGTCCTGTCTTTTTTTTCAACGCCGTTGTTGAGGATGTGTTGTAATAGCTGAAGATATTGTTGCATGAAACTGGAGGACAAACAGGGCTTTAAATTGATTGTTGTAGCGGAAGTGTCGCAAGAAGGTTGTTGGAGCAAAAAGAAAGTGAAAAATACGTACGTTTATTTTTTTTCTTCCTGAAGTAACGTCTTGACGGTCTGGTCAAAGCTTGTGCAGGTTTGTCTTATCGAATCGTCGCAACATATAAATAATCAAATGTTTTTATCATCTTATGAAAAAGAGGCTGCAGAAAAAGTTGTCTTTGAAGAATGGCAAAATCTCTTTTTTGCAAAATAAAGCTACTTTCTTCTGCGGCGAAAAGAAAATTGTTGAATATTATCACCTGCTTCAAGCGCAGGACTCTGCTCATCCGTTACTTAAATCTGGAGTTGTTCGTCATGGACATTTTCGCTTTTCATCATTTGCCCGAACAGTAAGAGGAGTTCCTTTATATCCTGAAGAAGGGCTTGTTTATGCACGCCAACTCGCCGATACTGTCATGAGTACGACACAACGATAAAAATATAAAGGACGAAATGCTGCT
>DATEAE010000127.1:0-3963 GCA_035288505.1 Candidatus Nanoarchaeia archaeon | reverse complement strand
GGGGAGCGTAAACATTTCTCGAATTCCATTTTTCTTCATTTCAACTTTCGAGCCGCTGTGAATAATTGCGCTTACCTGTGGTGAAGCTGTTCGCATTTCTGCTATGACACGAAATGTATCCTCGTCGTGAACGAACCAACCGCCGTTTCGTGTTTTCCAGTCGTGATAAAAAAAAGAACCTGCATTGTTTGACAAAAGAAAAGAAGATTCGTCGGCTAAGCCCTTTACTGTGCCATGAGCAAGACTGTATTGTATGTCAATCACTCATGGAGCAATGAGAAATGTTCTTTTATGCGTTTCGGTTTACAGATTCAATCAGTCACTCTCATTTATACCAATAATCCACGAAAATCTGCTTCTTGCTTGTCACACGCTGCGACTTATGGACGTGGAATCGTTGTTACACACAAAAAATAAAACATTTTTACGTTTTTTTTTGCTTCCCTTCTGCTCCAAAGAATACTCCAACACATTAGAATCTTTGATAGTACCGTCGTTATGACAGAAGTTGCCAAACGAAGTGAGCGCAAATCGCGAAGGTAATTCTTTGTGAATATTTTTTTTCAATTGGCGAACCAGTTACATCCGTTTTACACAAACCTTTAAATACTTCGGTGAAATGTGTTAATCTAAAGTTTTTTAAAAAAAGGAGGTATACAATATGGTACGGAAAAAAGCAAAGCGTTCGACTCGTGCAAAAAGTACTCGGAGTTCGAAGCGGCGCAAAACTTCTTCGCGAAGTTCGACAAAGTCACGAAGTAGAGCACGAAGTTCGTCTCGGTCTTCAAAAAGAAAAAGACGTTAGTTATTTTTTTAATTTTTTTCTTAGTTTTTTTGATCTTCTCTTTATGCTTGTTAGATTATTGCCGGAAGCAGCATACTTGCTATCAGCAGAATGAAAAATGCGATTGATACTTTTCCGAAAATGCCGTTGCCTTTTTCTTCGCCGTACGCACGTTTCAATGCAGTTTGTACCATTCGTCCGCCGTCGACAATTGGCAGCGGCAGAAGATTAAACAATCCAATGCCCAAGCTGAGAACGTACAACCAAAAGAGAAAGCCGCGTCCGTTGTTCTGCAATCCGTTGAACCATTCGAGGATTGTGTTTACTCCATTTGGTAATGTTCCCGTGTACACATTTTCATATGTATTTCGTATTTTTGTAATGCCAAGATATCCTCGCTTCGGAGCTTCTGGATGCTCTCCGAGAGTTATCGCATAGATTTTCTCTTCTGTTTGGATACTTATGTTGTCGCCCGGTCTATATCGTATTAACTCGTTGTTTAATTCTTGAAAATTCTTTACCTGTTCGTCATTTATCCCAGTAATAACTGTTCCCGGTTGTATTCCTGCCTTGGCGAATGGCAAATCCTCGCTCAAATAATTATCAAACGTAAAACCCGATGGCTGTACAAACAAACTTTGCAAAGGGACGGTAATCATTGTCATGAGCAAAAGCACAACCACTGCGAGAACGATATTTGAAAACGCGCCCGCAGCATATACTGAATGTTGCACAATATCATCGGCCTGTGTTAGTTTTTTCTCGTCAGGCTCGACAAAAGCGCCTAAAATTGGACCGAAAAGAACTATTCCAGTGTATTTCACCTGTAATCCATGGGCGTATGCAACAACGCCATGCGATGCTTCATGGACGACTGCAATGATAAAAATTGCCAAAAGCCAATACCAAAACGATAGCAATCCCAATCCCGGAATATCCATGCCTGGCAGTACAAGCGTTACACTCGAAGGTTGGTCTGGGACCGTAAACGCCTGAACGATGGCGAATACCAGCATCACGGACATCGCAATCATGCCTGCAAATCCAAAACCTATGCCTGAAAAGCCAAAAAGCCTGACCAGATTGTTCCATCGCGTTGCAATGCGCTCGATAAACTTAATCCCGAACTGCATTCGGTACATGATAATTATCTTCGCCTGTCGCGTGATGTTTTTTCTTTTGATGAACAGAATTGCAATCAATACAATATAAAAAAAGAGAATCCACTTATGTTGTAGTATCCAATCCATCACCATTTTTTTGCCTTACTTGCGTCTTCGTGGACGTAGAACCCTACTTCCACAATTTCTGCATTTTATCATGCCTTGGCTTACTTTCATACTTGAAGCACGTATCTTGTGCGTGCATTTACGGCATACAAATACGTCACGAAACATGCGACTGATTGCTTCTTCAAACTTTGCCATTATTGTTCTCCCTTAATCTGTTTCATCATCTTGCTTCCCATGATTTCCCAGTATAATACCTGCATACTATCTTTTACTTTGCCTTTAAGCTCTTCAGGAATCACTAAATCAAATGTTTCGTATGTTTCAGTATCCATGACGTTTGCCTTGTTTTCGACGATACTTAATACCTGTGCGCTTTTTTTCTCGATTAATGGGACGTCAATTCTATCTGAACCCGGCATGACTAAATCACGCTTTTTTTCGTCTAAAATACCGATGCCCACAATACGTGCTTTTGCTGCGCCGTGTTTGCCCGGTTTTGACTTACTGACACTCATCACGCGGCATGGGGCGCCGTCAAGCATAATGGTGTCGCCCTCATGAACGTTGCTTGCGTTTGTCTGTTTTATTCCCATTTTTGTATCTGTGTTGCCTCAAAACGCGATATGTTTTTAAAGGTTTTGCTGAAGAATTACAGAATGCAACGGTATAAGAAATCTGTTCAATCAAGAGGAAGTTTACCTGGCGATTTGGAATTTCTGGTAGGGATTGGTCCGGGTCGAGCTGGCTTAGGCTTGAAAATGGGTGAAGGAAGAGATCCACTGTTCTTTGAAAAAGCCAGCACCAATGTAGATTACTGGCCTTCTGGAATGCAAAAGCTGTTCAAATATATGGCTAAAAATAATTCCGTTACAGCTCATCGAGTAATGTGTCGCTGTTTCGAAGAAACGTTGCGTCGTACACAAAAAGAAACAATGCCCAAATACCATATGCTTTGGCAGAAGATGGAAAGTTATGCTCGACGTCGAAGACCCATGCTTCCTGCAGACCTGCATGACAAAGTGCCTGACAAAACCCCTCATTTTGGCTCAGATAATGATTATGATTATATGCAAATATGCAAGAATGAACGTTGGGGCGTGCGTGTTTTGATGAGAGATGTCCGAATGATGGGGCACGTCATTGCTTTTGGACAACAATGCATAACTGATGTTTTGAACAAAGGAGCTGAAAAAACTCCAGATGTCACTCAAATCCAGCAATTCATGTATGATGCAGCTGGATATGTCAAAGAATTATTATCGGTCTATCGGTCTGCTCACGATGGGTTTGTTCGTGTCCAAAAGTTATTAGGCTATCCCACACCGAGGGAAGTAAAGCCTTTTTCGTTTGAAGGTTACAATTTTTAAAGTTTTTGGGCAGGCGCACGTGTGCTTACTCGTTCCAAGAAAAAGATGTTTTTCAAAGGAACATTTCGTTCAAAACCGTCTCTATGGTGGTAAGATGGTAAATGGTCCGGTTCGTAGCACAATTCTTTGAAAAACCACCCGCTGAGACCTGTGAAGAGACCATAACCTATTCTGCCCTTTTTTGTTATGAAATATATGTAATCGCGCTCTTGCAGTCCTTGTGCGACTGCTTTTACTGATGCGGCTCCCGCGAGCTTTTTCTCGAGAATTTCATCATTTCTGAAGTTTGCAGTCACCATATCCTGTGAAGTTTTTTCGACTCTATTCAGGACTGTCCTCGCGTATCCCAACAAACCCCAATAATAGTCAAATACAGTCGTTACCAAACCATCAGCTGGGTCAGGTTTTGGTTGTAGTCTGTATAATTCCTGTGCCGCGTTCAGAGCAGGCTCAACTGAATTTGTCACATAGCTGTCAAGGGATGTCATGACATTTTTTATGTCTGCTCTTAACACATCATCGATACCCGCCTGCGTATATCTCTCAGGAACAGCATGAAAATGAACTTTGCTCTTCGCAT
>DATEAE010000126.1:0-3508 GCA_035288505.1 Candidatus Nanoarchaeia archaeon | reverse complement strand
GAGAAAAAATGTTGAACAAAAGTGGGGCGGATGGGATTTGAACCCATGACAACTCGGTCTTCAGCCGAGTGCTCTCCCAGGCTGTAGCTACCGCCCCAGAGAAATACGAAAACTAGTTCGACGTTTATAAGAGTTGTGGTGAGCTAATAATATCAACTTCAGTGTGTTGCAAACGTACTGCATTTGTTCATGGTCGTTGTTGAAGCGGAAGGAAAGCGAAAAAAAGCGTTTTTTACGTAACTTTTTTTTCCTTCCTGAAGTAACAGCGGTGACTGGGCAACCTGCGGCATTAAAAATTATTGGTAATCTAATCCCAATCCACTTTTTCTTCATCTTTCATCGGCGCTTCATCATCAGGCAAAGAACTTTCTTTCTTCTTGACTTTTTTTTCCGATTTTGTTTCAGCTTTTGCTCCTTTCTGCACTTCAAGCGTTCCAAATTTTCCGGTGCTTAATTGGACTTCACCTTGATACTCGTTTGCCCAGCCGTTGGTGATTTTGACAGTGTCACCTGTGTTCACTTTATCAACGTCATCATTCCATAATGTTAATGATACTTTTCCAGTGTCATCCTGAAGTGTCGCATTGCAGACACGCCCTTGTTTACCAAATTTCTCAAAGGTGCGGACATCTGCTTTTTCAACAACAGTTGCTGTAAGCTCGATGTTTCCCATACGCGGCTGTATTTCATTGATGTTCATGACGTCGTCGGAGCACTGAAGATATATAAATGTTCGCTGCTCTCAATCCATCTATGGAAAAGGTGATTATTGAGCTGAAGAATGTCTGGAAGATATACAAGCTTGGTGATACTGAAGTATGTGCGACAAAAAATGTAAATGTAGCAATAAAAAAGGGCGAACATGTTGCCATTCTTGGTCCGAGCGGTTCCGGAAAAAGCACGATGATGAACCTTGTTGGAGCATTAGACGTTCCGAGTAAAGGGAATATCTTTCTCAATGGTGAGGACATAGGAAAGATGAGTGAAAGCCAGCTTGCACAGTTACGAGGGAAAACCATCGGATTTGTGTTTCAGCAGTTCAATTTGATTCCGAGCCTCACTGCAACACAAAATGTAGAATTGCCGATGATGTTTTACGGCGTTGTTGCATCAGAAAGATTAAAAAGAGCTCATGCTTTACTCCAACAGGTTGGTTTGGGACATCGTATCCATCATTTGCCCACCAAACTGAGCGGTGGAGAACAGCAACGCGTTGCGATTGCGCGTGCGCTTGCGAATGAACCAGACGTCATTTTGGCAGATGAGCCCACCGGTAATCTTGACAGCACGACAGGCAAAAGCATTATGATGATGCTTGCTGAGCTGCACGCCAAAGGCAAAACTATCATCATGGTGACGCATGACGTTGATTTGGTGAAGCATGCACAGCGCGTGATTGAGTTAAAAGACGGACAAGTTGTGAAAGACAAGAGGTTGAGATGAAAAAAATAATAGGATGGTTTTGTGTTGTTCTTTTGCTTGCGTCAGCTGTGTTTGCAGCATCAGCGAAGCAAGCTGCTCAGTATGGTCTTCAAATAAACTCACCTTATCTTGTGGTGAACCTGTTAAATCAAGAGCCTGATCCGGTCGAACCGGGTGAGATAGTTACGTTGAAATTTCAGATACAGAACAACGGCACAGCAACCACAGACGATGTACTCGTCGAGTTGCTCCCTTCTTACCCATTGAGCATTTATGACAGCAAAAATGTCATCAATATAGGCAAATTACGCGCAGGATTAAGTGGTTCGGATGCTCTTATTGTTGAGTTTAAATTAAAAGTAGACGAAAATGCAGTGGAAAAAGAAGAACTTGTTGATGTGCGCGTTACCTATGGAACCTTTGTTCGGATTTATAAAGATTTTCCAGTAGACATCCAAACCCGAGATGTTGAACTTGTTGTGCGTGGAATTCATACAGAACCTGAGCTTGTCTCGCCCGGAGAAGATTTTAAACTGAAGCTTACACTTTCAAATAACGCCGATTCATTGCTGCGGAATATCAATGTGAAATTAAACTTGTCCGCAAGCGTCCCATTTGTGCCTACACAGTCGACTGCAGAAGAATATGTGTATCAGATTAATTCAAACACACAACGAGTTGTTACTTTTGAAGTCACTGCGCTACCTGATGCAGATGGCGGTTTGTACAAAATTCCATTAAAAATAACGTATGTCGATGAGCAGGGAAAAAGTTTTGAAAAAGAGGATTTTATTGGACTGAAAATAACCTCGAAGCCCGACCTGTTACTCACCGTTGACCAGACCACAATCAATGCAGAAAATCGACAAGGGACCGTCACACTGAAAATAGTCAATCGGGGATTAACCGACCTCAAATTAGTGAGTGCAATACTCAAGAGCAGTGATGATTACGAAATGGTGTCTTCACCTGAGATTTATGTCGGCAATATCGACAGCGATGATTTTGAAACTGTTGATTTTGCGATGAGATTGCGTTCTTACGACAGCAACATTGAACTACCGGTGACACTAACCTATCGCGATGTCACCAACAAGATGTTCACACAGACTGTGTCGGTGCAGTTTCGAACGGGAAGCAGTGGATTGGTATTAACTATCATTTTTGTGTTGATGAAATTTGTTGTGACGATTGCAGTGATTGGCGGCATTGGATATGGCGGATATTGGCTGTATAAGAGAAGAAAGCGCCGACAATGAATAAAGATTATTTTCTATTTGCCCTGAACAGTCTTAAGTCACGCAAACTGCGTTCATGGCTCACCATGCTTGGCATATTTATTGGCATCGCCTCGGTCGTTGCACTCATAGGTCTTGGAGAAGGATTACGGACAGCAATAACTTCCCAGTTCGGTTTCTTAGGAAGTGATGTCTTGACCGTGCAGGCAGCAGGTATCGCATTTGCAGGTCCCCCGGGACAAGCGGTAAGCAAACCTCTTGATGACGACTTGGCAAAAAAGATTGAGCGTGTTCGAGGAGTGGATGTTGCTTTTAATCGTCAGATTGAAAGCGCAGCAATGGAATTCAATGACCAGCAGCAGATAGTCATCGTCGGCTCAGTTCCCGTCGGTGAAAACAGAAAAATTTTTGAGCGTATGGTAAACCTGCAGGCAGCTCAAGGACGACTGCTTACAGAGAATGATGATAGGAGAGTCTTGCTTGGGAGTGATTTTGCTTCTGATGAGCAATTTGGCAAGCGCGTGGTTGTTGGCACCAGAGTTTTAATCAAGAATGAAGTGTTTGAAGTCGCAGGCATACTTGAGGAGAAAGGAAGCTTCATTTTTGACCAGAGCGCATTTCTTAATGAAGACGTGATGGATGATATTTTTGGACATACGAAGACAGCTGATGCTATTGCGGTAAAAGCAAAAAATGCTGATGACATCCCACGACTCAAAGAGGATATTGAACAATTGCTGCGTAAAGAACGAGATGTCAAAGAGGGTGAGGAAGATTTTACTGTAGAAAGTCCACAATCCATTCTCGAAAGTCTGGATTCAACATTATTTGCTGTCCAACTTTTTGTG
>DATEAE010000125.1:0-4549 GCA_035288505.1 Candidatus Nanoarchaeia archaeon | reverse complement strand
TCCGCTGATTTCTGACACTTGAGTATTTGAAAGCAGAGCTTTCTAATAAACCAGAAATTCCATAGGAATTTCTAAGTTCATGCTCAGAAACTTTCACCACCAGTGTGCACATTTGGAAAGTTTCTGACATTTCGTAACGGCAGAATTATTTTCGCATCAAGCTATCAACTTAAGTTCTACGGGCAGCATCAATTCAATATCTTTTAGAGATTTTGATCGGTTTCTAAACCCAAGGATACCAACGCTTTTCACTTCATCTGTTTTCTCGTCTTTTCGTAAAAAAACTCCTGGTTCAACTTCGTCAGCAATACATCGTGTTGGTTTACCTACAGAAACATCAGAGTTTTCCATAAGTCTATTTTGATGGGCAAATGAAAACTCTGAGTGTGGTCAAAAACCACTCGTTGTAACACGCAACGTAATGTCACTAACCTATCATCTGGTGGTTTTTGACATCTCTAAAAAATCCGACTCTTTATCATAATGAATGCGCATTTTCATTTCTTCCTCACAACCGTCCCAGAACTTGTATCATCAACGTTAAACCCATGCTCTTCGATTTCTCTGCGTAACTCATCCGAACGTTTCCAATCTTTGTTCTTCCGTGCAACGTCACGCTTTAAAACCAAATCTTCAATGAACTTTGGCACAGCGACGCTTGTTTCAAAAACAAATCCCAAAACATCACTCAATTCCATAAACAGTTTCAATGCTTCTTCAAGCGTTTGTTTTGTTCCTTTATAGCTGTTCATCAATCGGCTTACCTCAAAGAGTGCAGCAGACGCCTTTGGAGCATCAAAATCATTGTCCATTGCTTGAATAAATAATTTCTTCTGTTCACGTATTTTTTTAACAAACAGGCTATCTTTTTTCCCAGAACTAAGTTCATGCACTCTTCGCTGTGCATCTCGTGCAGTATTTTGCAGCTTTTCAAATCCTGCTTTTGCGCTTGCCATCGATGTTTCGGTGAAGTTAATCGGCGAGCGATAATGAGAAGTTGCAAACAAAAACCGCACTGCCATTGCTCCCCACTTACCTATTGCATCACGAATGGTGATAAAATTATTCAAACTTTTCGACATCTTTTCATTATTAATTAACAGAAACCCGTTATGCATCCAGTAGCGAACAAACGGCTTATTCGTAATCGCCTCGATTTGCGCAATCTCTGCTTCGTGATGTGGAAAGATTAAATCAATGCCGCCGCCATGAATGTCATACGTCGCTCCAAGATGTTTTTCGCCCATTGCCGAGCATTCGATATGCCATCCTGGGCGACCTTTGCCCCACGGCGAATTCCAAAAGGGTTCTCCCGGTTTATATTTTTTCCACAGTGCAAAATCGCCTAGATTTCTTTTCTGTGGATTTGGCTCAACACGATGCTGCTGAAGTTCTTCTAACTTTTGTCGTGATAATTTGCCGTAGTCTGAAAACTTTGACACGTCGAAATACACACCGTCATCAATTTCATATGCAATGTCTTTTTTCTGCAAGCGTTTAATCTGGTCAATCATTTCCGTGATATGTTCAGTCGCTTTCACCAGTTTTGATACCGACGTTACATTGAGCTGTTTCATATCGTCAATATATGTTTTCTCATAACACTGTGCAAGCTCGTCCCATTTCCTTTTCTCAGCATTTGCTCGGTTGATTATCTTGTCATCAATATCAGTAAAATTCTGAACATAAAAAACATCAAATCCACGAAAGCGTAAATAGCGCACAATCACGTCAAACTGGATGTAGCTTTTTGCATGGCCGATGTGCGCGTAGTCATACACGGTGACGCCACAAACGTACATCTTGATTTTCTTTGGCTCAAGAGGCTTAAAAGGCTGTATCTTGTGCGTCAGTGTGTTAAAAAGCTTCATCATCTAGTTAACCTCATCTTTGTTCATAGTGAGTCTTCAAAAGACATCAATGCTTCATCACTTAAGTCATCCCATTTTTTCATCTCTCGCTTCAACTCGAGCTGTTTTTCAGATATCATTTTGTTTTCTTTGCTGATGTGTTTGTTAAACCTAAACTCTATTTAAATTAATTTCTTTCGACAGGATGAAGGTCTCTAACAACTATCCCATCTTTTACTACATATTGAACTTTCACTTCCCAAAGTGTAAATTGTTGAGGAACTCTTCCCGTGGGAACTTCGAAGTCTTCAACTGTATGTGAACTAATAATAAGTGGCTTCTCGTATTTGGCGAGGTCATCAAGAGCATATGGCATCTTTTCTTCAGCATCAAACAATGCCAGTTTTTCACTTATCCCATACCCATACACAGTTTTATCCTTCATCGGTCATCAGGCTCCCCAACCCTTCAATCTGTCGTATCTTCGTTTCCCTGAATAAAAAGTGTCGTAATTTGTTATTCACTTTCACGCCGCGCCTGCTGAACGCGTCATTGAGTTTGGCATACATCTTCTTTCCTTCTCTATCTAAGTCAACAAGAATAGAAACTTCTTTTTCGTTCTCAAGCCTATCAACCACTTTAAAGCAGGTGTCCATCTCAACAATGTTCTTCACACCGAAAGAGCGTAAGGCTCTTGCATCTTTCTTTCCTTCGACAACGACAGGAATATCGCGCTCAATGATGTCCTGAACGTATTCTGCCAACTGTTCATCCATAAGCTATCCGAACACCTAAACCGATATAAATCTTTTCTCCTCAGAGCAGCGTATGCTTAATCTGGGAACCCTGCTCCGTCATTACAAGAGAAAAGACATTCAGGATGCCATGGTCGAACATGCCAAAGACCGTGAAGTCGCGCCACGCTATGATGACCAGTTTGGTTCGCGTCCAGACATGCTTCAGCATGGGAATGATATTCTTGAATTCGCAAAAAAAAGCGCAACTTCTTTTCATTGCTCCGAAGAGCGGTGGCAAAACCCTCTCAGACTGTCGCCTGAACTGAAACCCTACGAGCTTGCAGCCTTGCGTATCGGCTGGGACTTGCTGATTGATGTCGATTGTAAGAGTTGGGACTATTCAAAGCTTATTGCACATAGTGTTGTTGAAATTCTTCAAAATTTCGGCATTCGTTCAATTTCTGTAAAATTCAGCGGCAACAAAGGTTTTCACATTGGCGTTCCGTTCGAATCTTTCCCTGCGAAAGTCCATGGCAAAGACATCAAAGAGCTGTTCCCTGACGGTCCGCGCCGTATTGCACAATATCTTATTCATCTACTCAAAAAAAGATTTTCAGGAGAGTTTGCACGGAAAAACGTTCAGAATCTTGCGAAAGAGGTTGGCATTGATATTGATAAATTGCTTCTTCGTGTCTGTGCGCGCTGCGGAATGAGCCAGTCCGAAGATACACAAGTACAGTTCGATTGCACCTGCGGCGAACATTTTTCCTCTTCCGAGCAGCTCGCCTATAAGAGCTGTCCGAAATGTAAAAAGCTCATGATAAAGATGAGCAAATCAGGATGTAAAAATTGCAAAAATACAGAGTTCATTGTTCAGCTTGACATCGAACGAATTTTAGAAATTGATACATTGCTGATTTCATCGCGCCATTTGTATCGTGCTCCCTATTCGCTGCATGAAAAATCTGGTTTGGTGTCGTTACCCATTCATCCAAATGAGATTCTTACTTTTGACAAGAAGAAAGCGCAGCCTGATGACGTCCAAGTTATTGTTCCGTTCATTCCTCGCAACGCAAAAGAGGGTGAAGCATCGTCATTATTCCTACAGGCATTCGATTACACACTTCCCCAAAAAGAAGAAAAGTCATTTGACGATATTGAAATTCCGACCACAGCAATTCCTGAACAATTCTTTCCGGAATGTATTAAAAAGATATCTCAGGGGATGGCAGACGGAAAAAAACGTGCAGTGTTCATTCTGATTAATTTTCTTCGTAGTGTCGGCTGGTCACCTGAACAGGTCGAACAATATCTAACCGAATGGAATAAAAAAAATCCTGAGCCTTTGCGTGAAAATTATCTCTCGGGGCAGTTAAGATACACCAAAACAAAAAAGCCGATGCTTCCTCCAAATTGTGCGAATACTGCATACTATCAAAGCTTTGGCTGCAAGTGTGCGGACAACATTTGTTTACGCTTCAAAAATCCTGTAAACACAACAAAAGCAAATGTGAGACGTGCGCAAAATCCTTCGAAAGCGAAAAGAAAACCTGAGAAACAAGATATCCAAATCAAGACCTAATTTTTCGATTTTTCGACGGAAAGATTTTTAAACGGGGCTTATTTTCAATAAAATATGGCACCGCGAAGAGAACAAAAAGCAATAAGACCGCTCATACTTATAACCGAAGAAGCACAGCGCGAATTCGCACGTCAAGGTTTTATTGAACAAGTCTCGCCACCACTTCTGTTTGGGTTACGTAATGGTACTCCTCCAGATAAAGTTCATGAGGGTATTGAGTGTGTGGCCGCTGAGGCTCAGTATATGGATGCGAACGCATACATGAGAGGAGGTCTTTATCCAGTTAATGAAGTCAACCTAATACCTTTTGTTCTGTATAGGATAAATACACCCGAAAAACCACAGCGTACGAAATAAAATTTTTACTGAAATACTGAATG
>DATEAE010000124.1:0-6028 GCA_035288505.1 Candidatus Nanoarchaeia archaeon | reverse complement strand
GCAACTATCAGCTTGAATTCATTTTCAGGCGCGGCAACGAGTTCATCGCGAGACAACGACACGAATTAAATCTTGAATGTACAGGAGAAGAATGTGCGACATCAATATGCAGTGCTCCACGAACATCATTCATTAAAGTGTATGGGTTGTGGTTGTTGATACTCATTGTTATAGGAATAATTGTGATGGTAATCATTACGAAATACGCGTATAGAGAATCAAAAACAATAAGCAAAAGCGTTAGAAATAAAAACACGGGCTTAATCTTCTCTTAAATGGCTAAAATCGGATTGGAAGTCCATGTTTATGTTCAGGCATCTCAAAAACTGTTCTGTGTCTGTGCAATTGCTCCAAATGTTAAACCAAACACAACAATCTGTCCCATTTGTTCTGCCCAACCGGGCGCAAAGCCAATGCTTCCAAACAAAGAGGCTGTCCACAAGGTCATTAAAACAGCTGCAATGCTTAATTGTAAAATAAACAACGAGCTTGTATGGCAGCGCAAGCATTATGATTGGCCAGACCTGCCCAAAGGCTATCAAAACACGATTTCCGGTAGTTATGCTGTTCCGGTAGGAGAACATGGAACTTTCCTCGATATTGGCATTCGTGAATGTCATCTTGAAGAAGACCCTGCACGTTGGGACCCCGAAACTGGCTGCATCGATTACAATCGTTCAGGCTATCCGTTGATAGAGATTGTGACAGAGCCAGATTTCAAGGGCGCAGACGAAGTAAAACAATGGCTCAAAAAACTGATGACAACACTGAGCTACATCAACGCAGTCAACCGTGACATGGGCGTGAAATGCGATGTTAATGTATCAATTCCTCCATTATTTTGTCGTGTTGAAATTAAAAACGTGAACTCTTTCCGTTCGATTGCATCTTCAATTAATTACGAGATTATTCGACAGCAAAAAGAAAAGCATATCGAGCAGCACACGCGCCAGTGGAATGAAACAGAACAACTTACAAAATTCATGCGTTCAAAAGAGCAGGCGTTGGATTACATGTTTATTCCAGACCCTGATTTACCAGCAGTAGAAATCAACAAATCGCTTCTTACCAAAATCAGTGCTGAACTTCCGGAAAAGCCTGAATATAAACTAAAAAAGCTTCTCAAAGCTGGTGTTGAAAAAACAACCGCAGAGGTTATTGCAACAGATTTGCCATTATCTGAATTATTTGAGCGGTTGTCAAAAAAAATAAAACCAGCAGTCGTTGCAAACTGGATACGAAAAGACTTGTTGCGCATCATGGACGACGACTTCAACGCCTTGAACATCAGCGAAAAGCATATTGAAGAGCTTCTCACATTGTTACATACAGGAAAAATCACTGAGCAGGTTGGTCGTTCTATCCTGATGGAACTGTTAAAAAAGCCTTTCTCACCGAACGAATACGTCAAAACCAAGAATCTTGCAACAATCGCAGGTTCGTCAGAATTAGAAAAGTTATGCACAGAAGCAATCAAAAACAATCCGAAGCCCGTAGAAGACTACAAGTCTGGAAATGAAGAAGCCTTGAATTTTCTTGTCGGTCAGGTGATGCGTGCTTCAAAAGGAAAAGCAAAACCTCAGGAAGTGAAAACTATTTTAACTAATCTAATTTCAACACCGTAATCCCGTCCTCTTTTACCCGTTCCTCAAAATCTTTGATGGTTTCGCCTTCTTTCTTCTCAGCTGAAAGCGCTTGCATTAATTCTTTCACCAGCGTTATTTTTGCCGAATCATTTTTCAGATGTTCTTGTATCAGCTGTTCTTCAATCTGTTCGATTGAATCTGCTTGAACATCAACTTCCTGAAATTCTTTGCCCATGAGAGCAGTAGTATTTTTCAGCACGACATAAGCCCCCCGTGCATAACCTTCAGCCATAACATCGTTAAACGCAACATCACTCACCTGCCCGCTGCTCAGTTTTCCATAAACTCGGAGTGTCACAAGCGCATCAGCTTTAACGGTCTTCATCATCTCCAGTAGTTCTTTGCTCACATCTTCAGCTTTCTTCCCATCGGCGTCATACGTCAAAGCAATCCGTTCGCGGACGTTCACCGCTTTCCATTCAACCACATCATTCTGAACAATAAAAAATCCACCGTGTCCATATTTCTCAAGTTCAGCAAAGTTGTTCGGGAACAGTGCACCGGGCTGCGTCACTTTTTTGTATCCTGAAGCAGAAAACTCCATGCGATGATGCACGTGACCGCCCGCGTAATAATCAAATCCGCGTGGCAGCAACGATACCGGTTGGGCTTCCATGTGTTCAAGATGGGTCGGGCGCAACTCCTGCAATGCCGTGTGAAACATAAAAATTTTATAGCCCTGTTCGCGCTCAATATGTTCTCGGTCTAAATCCTCATAAAACGTTCGATCAAGCATTCCTTTTTTTCCTAAAATACCAGTAATTTTTGCGCCAGTTTTCTTATCAATGGTATATTTCAATCGCAATTGTTTGCCGACAACGTCACCTTTGTACACGTTCACCAGTAAGCCGCCTTGCTCGAGCACATCAATCATTGTCGTTCCGCTTGGGCTGAAGTCGTGGCTTCCAGGAATGATATAGACTGGAATTCCTTCTTCTTTCAATTCCCGCAGCACGCGTGCAACGATTGCGAGCTTGTCAACTGCAGGAAATGCCGTATTGAACAGGTCTCCAGCAAATAAAATGAAATCAACATGTTCCTGCCTGCACATGCCAATTGATTTCAGAAAAACTGCCATGCTCACGTCGCGTAGTCGTTCATCTCTCCAGCTGCCAATATGCAGGTCAGAAAGATGAGCAAATTTCATAGAAAGCTTGCAATCTCCCTCCTATATAAAGTTTCAGAGAAACAAAAATAGAAATAAAAAAAATTATCCTCTGCATTTGTCACAGTAGTATCTGTTGGCATTCTCAACGACGATTTTGCCACCGCAACCTTTGCAGTAACGCTGTATTTTAAACTTCTCAATCTCCTTAAAAATATACTGCTTCATTCCCTCGCCTCTTTTTTGTCTTTTTAACTAAAGAAATGATTAAGAACAAAGGAAACTACTCAGATTATAAATAGTTTTCGGTGAAGATGATGTCAAATGAAGTGGTAACATCAAATAACTCTCACGCAACGTAAGACCTATGCACTCCACGTCTTGCCGTTACGAAAGGAAGAAAAAAAAAGTTTTTACGTATTTTTTCGCCTTCCTTCTGCTCCCACGACCACCAAGTTGAACCAGTGCGAAGCGCTTATTGTAAATTCAAACATCTCTCAAAAAAAATTATAAAAGACGACATACCTACCCCAAGAACTTTCGTATCATTCCCGCACGCAGGATTGCATCATGCAGTTCGGCGTGCTGCTCTTTTTTCAGTGCACCAAGCACAGAATCCGTTACTTCTTTATGTTCTTGATTAACATCAACATCAAACTGTTTCAGCATGTTCTTTGCTGTTGTGGCAAGTGCTGGCGTCATGGTTTTTACAGCATCCATGTTTACATATTGCAATGCATGTGCAACGTCACCTTTCATATTCTTATACACGCCACTTTCCAACTGCTCGTAATCTTTTCCGCTCAGTGCAGATAGTCCAAGCATCTCAGGAACAATGCCTAACGAATAGAGCGATGCACAGAAGGTAATTGCACGTGGCAGCTGGAATTCGCCAACGCCGCGTGAATAACCAAACAATCCAATATGAAGTTTTCGTGCGCGCCGTTTTGGAATGTGTTTTGCAATGAGCTGGAGCGCAGGCATGACGTGACTAAGTTCCTGCACGTATCGCGCTGATGTACGTTCAATAATGTCCATGCACCATTTCTTGTCAACAGCAATGGCTTTTCCACGCTTTGTTTCATTGATATCACTCACCGCTTTTCGTACTTTATCCGTCGAGTAATCATACTTAAACGCACTTTGGACGGTGAATGTCTGTGCACTTGGATACCCTTTAAGACAATTGATGTTTTCCGGGCTGAAATTGCCGCGAAAAGGAACACTTCCAACGCCGATGATAGGCAACATTTCAACAGACGTTTTCTTTTCCAGCAGTTCGAGGTCTGATAACGCACATTTATTGAGCAGCACTGCACTTAACATGCCGTAGTTGAGCGCAGGGTCACTGCGCGCGAGAAAAACACGCTGATGTTCAAGCTTTTTTCCTTTGAGATAGGGTTCAATAATGTTGTTGACACCGAGTAAACTTTCTTTATCTTCAACCAGCGGAATGACCTGAAGGCTTTCCGGATGAAACTCTCCAATCCATTCTTTTACGGTGATATCATGAATTTTCTGATGTTGTTGCCCGATAATCTGGTTTTTATAATAGCTGTACACACGCTCAATTTCCCGTGCATCTCTCGTCATCGGCAAAATCACTTCAAATATCGGCGAATCTTTATACCCGAGATTTTTTGCGACATCAAACGAGCGCGGAATGCTTTCTAGTGTTTCAGCAACGATTTTTGCTTCGCTTTTTTCGACTCCCGGATTAGGAATGCGCAACGTCAATCGAACATCTTTGCCCAACGTATGCGTGCGAAAGAAATGGTCATATTTTGTGAGCAACTTTTTAACGACATGATTGTCAACGTCTTTCCCTTCTGCATCCCACATTTGTTCTTTTATTCCCAGGTGCGAATAAACATAATACGCTTCTTGCACTTCATCATCGCCGCTGAGCACAGAATTATTCACAAAGAATGGCAGTGTTACATTATCTGGATGTTGTGTGGACATACAACGTGGAATTACCATGCGCCAGCAAAAAAATAAGTGAGATATAAAGTTATGCCCTCAGATTTTATACAACAAAAAGCAACCCTATCCCAAGCACTACAGTCATCCCCCAAACCAACTTATTCCATGCAAAGACTTTTTTTCCATCGAGAATCCATAACGGAATCATGTTAAAGATTGCAAGCCACGCATTAATCCGCACGCCATACGAAGCAACCACAGGAATCACCGGCATCAACGCCAAAAACAATACTGCAAGCACAATGTTTGTCCAGCTTCCGACCACTGCAATCAATCCATTTTCTTTCTTTGTGACAACACCGTCGATGATAACAGCTCCGGGAGCCGCAAAAATAAATCCAAACACCGAAAGCAGTAATGCAAACAAAAGCATCTTGTCATCTGCCCTGAACTCAGCCCAGCACCCATAACGTTGCGCAACAATTTTATGTGCAAGCTCATGAAAAATGAATCCTACTCCAACAGTTAAAGCCGCAATCGCAGCAACCGTTAGGAATTCAAACGAAAAGCTTAAGCCATGTAAAGCAATAGCAAATGCAAAGCTGATAGCTATCCATCCTTTCGTCAGGTCAATCAGTTCTGTTCTTGATACTCTGTGCATAGGACTATAATGAATAAACTTTATTTAAATTTAAGCACATATCTTTAAATAACGCGTTCAAATGTACGTTCCAAAATGAAGCTCACCAAAACCGCTGCACTGCTTGGGCTTATCGTTCTTCTCGCATTAGTTCTTCGCATCATTGCTGCCAATTATATCAACGTATCAACTGACGAAATGATTTACTCCATTCTTCCGTTAAACATCATGTCTGCAGGCCGTCTTGGCACAGTAGAACAATCCCCACTTGCATTTTATCTTAATGACTTCAGTTACACAATCCTGGGCGGCATCAGTCCAATTTCCATCAGGCTTCCAGGCATCCTCTTTGGCGCTGCGTCAGTTATTCTCATCTTTCTGCTCAGCCTTCAGCTTGTCAAGGACAAAATCGCTGCATACGGAGCAGCGTTGCTTTTCACATTTTCAGGATACGCTCTTATCAATAATGTTGAGATGGACATGGCAGCTTTTTTCTTTGCTTTGCTCAGCATCTATTTTTTCATACGTTCGTTAGATGATTCATGGTATCTTTATCTTGCATCAGTCTCACTCGCGCTCGGCATCCTCATCAAAAATCTCGTTGCGCTTGTCATTCCAGCATATCTTATCATCCTGCTTATCAAAGCAGCACGCGACAAGAAAGCTAATAATCTCACCATCAGCAAACCGATGATAAAGCGCGCTGTGGCA
>DATEAE010000123.1:0-2428 GCA_035288505.1 Candidatus Nanoarchaeia archaeon | reverse complement strand
GTAGTACACGCATTCGATGATTCTTTTTAAAAAAATAAACGAAAAATTTAAGAACGTGGTTTCATATTCAAGTAAATTGGAGCGAGCAAACACCGTAGGATGTTAGTTTTAGGGCATATAGCGCTGGTGGGGCTACTTTTACAATTCAGACAAATAATTTTAGGAGGTATCGGAACCAAAGGTTCTGGTATGCGTATCTGTGACAGGACTTTGTTTTTTTCTATACTCCCAGTCCCGCCGTTACCTCAGGAAGAAAAAAATAAACGTTACGTACTTTTTTCGTTTTCAAAAGAACATATCAACAAAAACATTTATAAAAAATCACTGGTTTTCCTTCAAAAATGAAAGTATTAGCAATCCTCGCGTTATTATTCATCGCATCATGCTCAGGAGTTGAAACCATGAACCGTCACGCAATAATCGAAACAAGTCTTGGAACGATTGAAATTGAGTTGTTTGAAGACAAAGCGCCTGTCACTACAGCAAACTTCATCCAGCTTGCTGAAAAAGGTTTTTACAATGGTATCATTTTCCACCGTGTCATTCCCGGCTTCATGATTCAGGGCGGCGACCCAAAAGGTGATGGTACTGGTGGACCAGGACACGAAATCGCAGACGAGTTCCATCCTGATTTGAAACATGACAGCGCAGGCATCTTATCCATGGCAAATTCCGGTCCAGACACTGGAGGCAGCCAATTCTTCATAACGTTGGATGCAACGCCATGGTTAAATGGAAAGCACGCAATCTTCGGCAAAGTAATCAAAGGACAGGAGATAGTAGATAAAATAGGATTAGTCCAGCGTGACAGAAACGACCGACCGCTGACACCGATTGTCATGAAGAAAGTGACGATTAAGTAATCAAATTTACAAATTATGAAGGGAGTCGTTCTAAGAGGAGTAATGCTTGTTCATAGATAACGTTGTCTTTCCAGTTTCTTTTTACTCTCATGCGTTCTAGTATTTCAAATGCTTGCAATTTGGTGATTTTATCTTTGAGACAGAGTGCATAAATGAGTAGTGTACTAAACCTAACATTCTTCGTGCAAATTTTCTCGAGCTTTTCTAGAGCAAGCGTATCATCAGTAACGAGGAATTCAGCACCGTTTAAGTCATTCGCAAGATAAGCACATTCTATCTCACCCTGTTTTGATTGTTTATATGAAGGATGCACGACTATTTCTTTATCGAGGTGGTCGAGAATATGTTTCGCAAGATTCCCTTCAAAATCATTGTTTCTGCTCAAACCGACAAGCTCTTCCCGTACTCGTTCAGGTATTACACACTCAAGACTACCAACAACAAGGTCTAAACAGCGTCCAGCTGCGAGTGACATCAACGCAGATGTATCCAAAACAATCTTCATTTCATTTCTTTTACAAGACGCACAGCATCATCAAAACTGTTCTTTCCAGTCTTTGCAATGCGGTCGATATCTTTCACTTCTTGAGCACCTAAAACAGCAGTAAGCTCTTTTTTTGTGATGGCACCTTTGAGATACTCACGTACAAGAAAATGACGATGCACTTCAAGTTCTTTCTTTACTTCATGCGCCAAAATATTGCGCGCCCATTCGTTCTTTTGAACGTGCAATACTTTTGAAACAATATCAATTTCATCATATAAGCTTTTTTGCAGCTTTAAATTAAGTTGTTCAGTTTCCATAAGTACCATAAGGTACCCAATAGTATTTAAATTTTTTGGTCATGAAGAAAGTGACGATAAACTAAATCATGCCAACAATTGGTTGGCGATATAATTTACCATTTTTGTAAAGTGTAAACGTCCCAGGACCGTAATTTCCGTAAATGCGATACATGGTATCAAATTCTTCAATGTAGCTGCTGCATCTGCAACTGCATCCTTCATATCCTTTGTCAGTGCAGTTACGCTTACATTGATTGCAATCGAGAAATGGTTGCAGACTTTCCGGCGAATAAACGCGGAGATACGAAGCAAAAGCATCTTCTGCTTCACGTACTGTTTCTATCTCAGTCTGAAAATCATAAACGAGCTCAGGAGATTTAATAGTAGGACAGGAAGTTGCAAGAATGAAAAACATAAGAACCAAAAGCACAATAACAGATATTATACCGTAGAATATTTTCAGCGATTTTGTAATATTTTTCTTAATTGTATATACAACAAAATAGGAGCCAAGGAGTAAAACAAAGATTCCTAATGTAATGCCCAACCAAGACGAAATCTGAGTGCAAGTGGTCATTTCAGTTCATGAACAGACAGTCATACTTAAAGAAAAATAGATTAGTATATAAAATTGATTATAACTTCAAATTCATTTAAATTTTACAAAAATATTTCTCTTCCTCAGTTCATCAAAAAACAATTTAGGTTCAACACACTTCTCCGGCGGCAACACTCCTGTATATACTATCCTTCCACCCGCAACCATCTGCGCGATAATG
>DATEAE010000122.1:0-2808 GCA_035288505.1 Candidatus Nanoarchaeia archaeon | reverse complement strand
TTGCTGGTGGTCGTGTTGCTCTTCCTGTATCATTCGTTGTACGTTTTCGGTTGGCTGCATATTTGAGTTTGACTGCACTACTGTACACCTGATTGAGCCTCCTTTTGTTTGCACGTGTTCGACGTTTTGCAAACGCAGGCCAAACTGTCCGAAAAAAGTCTTGAGCGGCTTGGCTGCAAAGTAACTGATATGTTCGTGATAGATGTTATCCAGAATTGTTCTTTCAATTAAGTCTTTGACATATCCTGTTTCGCATATGAACACTCCATCATCTGCAAGAAGCTTTTTTATCCCTTTTATCATCGTATGGAGGTCATCAATATTTGCGATGACGTTGTTTGCAATAACAATGCTTGCTGTGCCGTATTCTTTTTTTACACTCTCTGCGATGTGCTCATCAAACAGTTCAGGAATAGTTTTTATTCCAGCTTCGGTCGCTTCTTCTGCAATTTTTTTTGCTGGGTCGATACCGACCACTCGCATGTTTTTTTCTTTGAATGCTTTGAGTAAAGAGCCATCGTTGCTTCCTATTTCGACGATTAACGATTGCTCGGCGATGTGATGTGTACTGAGAACAGATGAAGCGTATTTTCTGAAGTGCTCGACCAACCCCAGTGAATCTGCGGTGCGATAAATATAATTTCCGTACACTATTTTGGGGTCAATCACATGTCCGAGCTGCACGTTGCCGCAATTTCTGCACAGGTAAACATCCAGTGGATATTCCTGTTGCTTGATATGTTCCATTTGTTTGGGCACATAAGAGTCACCGATGGGCATTGACGCAAGTTCTAACACTCTTCGAATACGGAGCGATTCACATAATCTGCAGGTCGTGCGTGCTTTTACGTTGTCCATCAGTTTCATCTGCAACCATAAGATTTAAGTAGTTTTTGCTGCAAAAACGCGCTATGCAACAGACTTTTGCTCCAGATACCAGCATTCATGTATGTCATGTCGGTTCCCGCGATTCCGGATGGAGCGACAATCCGTTACAAGTGCTCGGAAAAGATGTTTTTTTTACTCTTTTTGATGCAGATGAAAAGTCAGTCGCCACAGACCAAAAAACATTCCAGCTCAAGAAAAAAGCGAAACGTGTCGGAAATTTCCGCTTTATTCAGGCGTGTCTTGCAGACAAAGCTTCCGTGCGCGAATTTCACATTACGCAAGACCCCATGACCTGTGGGTTATTACCATTTAATGAAAAGCTCAAAGATTTTATGACAACAACGATTACTTTTAACTACAGCCTGAGCGATGCTGCAAAAGTTGTCGAGAAGCGAAAACTGCACTGTACAACCATTGATATCCTTTTTGAAAAAGCACCTGATTTCTTAAGTCTTGATGCTGAGGGTTCTGAATATGACATTCTGATGGGGGCAAGAAAAAGCCTTTCGCAGGTGCTTGGTGTCAAAGCTGAAACACTTTTTGTTGAATATCGCAAAGGGCAGAAGGTTTTTACTGATGTTCATCGCTTTCTGACTGATCGGGGCTTTTGGTTTGTGTCTGTTGATAGTATTTATCCCATGCATTATAAGCAAAGTCTCGACGGTGCTCGTGGCGTTGGGTTTGCGTTTGGAGGCGAATCACTTTTTGTCAAAGATTATCGGATAATTCTTGAATTGTCCATTGAGCCCGCAGAAAAAATTCAGAAGCTCGTGAAGCTTGCCGCTATCTCTTTGGGGTTAAATCTTATTGATTATGCTTATCAGGTGCTGAATGCGGCAGAACAATCTTATCCGCGTGAATTTACCCAAGCTCTGGCTGAACGAAAGAGATATGTCCGGCTTTGTCGTGATTTTTATGTCGCCTATAAATCCCGGATGGAGCTCGCGTTTCCGCAACAAACCTATTTTGCTTCGAACAAGAACTTTTGGAATGGTGTATCTGTGGACAAAACACCGTCGAATCACAATGTTGTCTCTTCCATTAGAAAAGTCGTTGGAAGAAAAGTAAGAGATAAAGTATGGGCAGGGTTTAAAGTTGTATCAGCTCTTGCAGAAAAAACTCATTATCATCTTGCTCCGTACAATGGCATTGAAAAAATCTTTCTTCGGTATCATCTTGAGGAACAGGCAACGTACCAAAAAAGGCAGCGGAGTAAATCACTTTTTGGGCCGAAGACATTTGCGCGTCGCCTGGGGTTAACATAGTGGTACTTGTACTTCCAACAATACAAGAACTTCAAAAAAAACCTACGCTCAGCTCATATGCTCTTATCGGATTCATCAATCTTCTTGTCTTCCCTTTCGTACCATTGTTTGTCCTCCTGCGTTTTGTGTGTCGTATAAAATTCATACGGTTGCGTAGCGATAGAATCGGGCATTTTGCCGCCAATACTGAAGAATTCCTTCGTGAAGTGAATGCAGGCAAAAGACAAAAGCTGCAGTACATTGCTCTCGCTCCTTCAAAAGTTGCTAATGAAGCACTGCTTCAGATGTGGAAAAGATATCTCACTGTTTTTCAGTTTCCTCAATCAGCACTTGTTCGTCATCTTGTCAAATTATTAGCGACGAAGTCATTTCTGAGCATCACTGACTGTTTCGAGGCAATCCCTTTCAAAGAAGATAATCTGCTCTGGAATACAGAAAAACCCGTTATCACTTTTTCTTCGGAAGAGGAAAGCGAAGGCAGGAAACTTCTTACTCAAATGAATGTAAAAAACTGGTTTGTCGGTTTTCACGCTCGTGATTCATCGTACTTAGGCACGCAATGGAAAAAAGGCGACTGGCAGCATACTCATCGCAATTGTAGCATCGACAATTTTATTGAAGCTGCACGATATATTAGCGCGCACGGCGGTTACGC
>DATEAE010000121.1:0-4247 GCA_035288505.1 Candidatus Nanoarchaeia archaeon | reverse complement strand
TTTTTGCGTATCCATATCCAACCGAGCCAAGTATTATAGCAATAGTAAAGAAAGTCAAACAAAAGCAGTTTTCAATCAATGAGAAAGAGAGAGCAGTGAGGTATGGACAACTTTTTCAGCAGAGAAAAGCAGATGTACGTGAATATCTTGCCGAACAACAGAAGAAAGGAAAAATCGCGTTGTTCGGCGCAGGACACATGGCATGCATGCTGCTCAATCTATTCAATCTAAAAGATTATACAGATACGATTATAGACGACAGCGAACACAAGAGAGGAATGATGATGCCATTGTCGCATCTCAAAATTCAAAATAATCTGAGCGACATCAAGACACTTTTACTCACTGTGAATCCAAACGCAGAAGAAAAGATTATCGCAAAAAACAGCTTGTTTCAGGGACAGGTTGTTTCACTCTGTCCGGGCAGTTCCCGCGCATTGTCGCAGTGGAAAGAAAAGAGCAAAGAGGTATTTTATTCGGCTCAGCAATTTCCCATTCTATCAAAGAGAGATATTGATGTGCTCAAAGAGAAAGCACAAAACACAGAACGGCAGCGAAGCAGGCTATGCACCCATCCGGATGAGAATGCTGTCGTTCATGAAATGTTCATCATTCATAAGCGCAATACGTACATCAGGCCACATAAGCACATGAAAAAGACTGAGTCTTTGCACATCATCGAGGGTACTGCAACATTAATAGTATTCGACAACGATGGCAATATAACAAAAAAAGTAATGTTGGGTGATTATAATTCAGGATATCCGTTTTATTATCGCATGAATTCAGTGACATATCATATGCTTGTCATAACATCAGAAACGCTTGCATTTGTGGAAGCTGCCACGGGCCCGTTTGATAAAAGTGAGATGGTATTTCCGTCATGGGCGCCTGAAGAGAATGACAAAGAAAAAGTTGAACTACTGATGAATAAAATAAGAGGTGCACTATGATTAATTGGTGGCGAATTTCATTTGGACATCAGGAGATTAAAAAAATAGATGAGGCTATTACAGGAGAACACATCAGTCAGGGAGCGATAACCGAACAGTTTGAGCACGACATTGCATCCCAGTTGAACATGCCCTATGCGCTTGCAACAACAAGTGGGAGTATTGCTTTATTGCTCTCGTTGATGGCACACGACGTTGGCCCGGGAGATGAAGTAATTGTACCGAACAGAACGTGGATTGCAACTGCCAACGCGCCACATCTCCTTAGAGCAAAGGTTGTACTTGTTGATGTTGTACCTGACGAACCATCCATGAATATGGACGAAGTTGAAAAGAAAATAACACCACGAACAAAAGCAGTCATTCCAGTCCATCTCAATGGACGAAGCTGTGACATGCGACGATTGAATAAAATCGCACGCGAAAACAATATTGTTGTAGTCGAAGACGCGTGTCAGGCATTATTCTCAAAGAATGAGAACGGATTTTTAGGAACACAGAGTGAGATTGGATGTTTTTCGTTCGCAACCACAAAAATGATTTCAACGGCACAGGGCGGCATGATGGTAACAAAGAATAAAGAGTTGTACGAAAAAATAAAGCTGCTGCGTTGGCACGGAGCAGGAGATAACATTAATCCAGTGTATCGTATGGCAGGGTGCAACTTCAAATTCACAGACATTCAGGCATCACTGGGATTGGCACAGCTTGCACAAAAGAAAGAAAAAATAAAGCATATGATAGAACTGTACAAAATGTACAAAGATGGTCTTGAGAATACTTCTCTGAAATTAATAGAGGTAAATGAACCAGACGAAATTCCGATTTATATTGAAGTGTTAACACCAAAGAAACAGAAGCTGATGGAGTATTTGTTAAGTAAAGGGATACAAACCCGTCCAGCATTGCCGAACGTCAATTCCGCACCATATCTCAAATGTGCAGAGAAATTTCCGTGCTCGGACAGGTTTGAACAGCAAGGGCTTTTCTTGCCTTCCGGACCTGCACAACCATTAGAGAATGTTGAAAAAGTACTGCACGCGCTGAGGGAATGGAAACAGTGACGCGACTCATTGTGTTAGGAACTACGGATTTTACAATAGTATGCACAAAAGCACTACTTGATGCAGGAATAAATGTCGCAGCAATTATATCGCTCCCTTTGGAGATGCGTCCTCTCAATTCAACCGACATCCAGCGATTTGCAAAAGAGAAAAAAATACCATATCATGAGGTTGAAGACATTAACTCGTGGGGAGCGATAGAGATAATGAAACGGTACGAGCCAGAGTATATATTTTCGACATGGCCGAAGATAATAGGCACGGATGTAATAAAAATATCAAAAGTTGTGATTGGAACACATCCAACAACATTGCCATTCAATAGGGGTCGACATCCATTACACTGGTTGATTGTGTTAGGTATTCCAAAATCCCACCTCAGTTTTTTCAGAATAGATGAAAAAGTGGACAACGGAGAAATTTTTCTACAGGTACCATTTTCAATTGACAGGAACGATACGATTGCAGATGCAATAAGAAGAATGAACGACGCCGCATCGCGTGGCATAAAAAAGATAGCGAATATGATAAAAACAGACCAATTAATTGGAAAAGCACAAGACAACACAAAAGCAAATTACTGGAGAAAACGAACACCTCATGATGTGACCATCGATCCACGAATGAGTGCGGATGCAATTATACGAATGGTGCGAAGCTTTACACGACCATATCCCTGTGCAAATCTGATTGTGAAGGATACAATACTCAAAGTAATTTATGCGAGAACAGCAAAGACAACAGAAACAAACATAGAACAGGGTAAAATAATAAAAGTCGACGGACACGTTATTACATTTAAGGCCGATGATATGATTGTTGAAGCGGCATGTGAAAACATTCCTGAACATATCGCAAAGGAGAAGTACATTTATCCGCCATCATATTACATCACTCAGTTTCCTGAACTAAGGGAGAAGATGAAAGATGGTTGATATTATTGTGCTTCCGGAATCATGTGCAATCGTTGGCTGGCAGGAAGGAAATGCTGGTCAGATTCATTCGTGGCTTGAAAAGCAGGGGCACCATATTGCTTGCTTCGTTCATCCCGATGACAATCTTCCAATCATAGAAAAAATACACCGTGATTCTACACAGTTTTCTTATCCTGAAAATGGAATGTTCAAAAATAAGCCTCTTCTATGCTCAACGAGATGGTTTGACAAAATAAAAGAATTAGGCATAACAAAAGTGTTGGTGACAACTGATGACATGAAACCGCGCAGCATACAAATTGAGCAGGCAAAATCGGCTTCCCTAAAGTTGCTTAATGCAATACATCCAACCGTAACGATAATGGAAGATGCGCGAATTGGAGAAAATGTTATTATTCATGCGCACGCATTTATAGGATATCGAACAGAAATAGGAGACGGAGCTATCATCAACACCGGAGCACAGCTCGACCATCATAACGTCATTCGTGAATGTGCAACCATCGACCCGGGAGTCATTCTCGCAGGCAACGTAACGATTGGACGTTACACACGCATCCACACGGCTGCAGTCGTCAAGAACAGGATTTATATTGGAGAACATTCAATCATAGGCGCAGGCGCTGTCATTATTGAAGATGTGCCTGACGATGTAACAGTGGTTGGTGTGCCTGGACGGATTATAAAACACAAGGGCAAACGAGTTTAGAGCAAATTCTTATTATCTCTCAGAAATTGAGCACCTATTCGTGCTGCAGGAGGACCAAAACAATACGCTCCCTTAACATACAGTGATTTGAACGCTTTTTGTAACTGTTCATCTTCTGCAGTAATCTTCCATGTGCCATCGATGCGTTCGTTCATCTCTTTAGTCACCGCAAGTATTTCTTCAGGCGTATTTTCAATAAACCGCAATCCATGTTGTTCAAAATCTTCCGCCGCCATAAATTGTAAAACACTGTTATCAATCATTTCTTTGAACGTAAGAAACCGCTGTTCAGGCTGATACCATAATTTTTTAGGAATAAACAAGTCATGTTTCCCTACAGGTGGAATTGCGAGTAATTGAAGATTTGTCGTGATATTGGGAACATTAAAGATATATGAAACGCAGACAAGACCAGCAGTGTTACCGATAAAAAATTTGCATTTATTCATGAGATAGAGGTCACCAAATTCAGTACGGGATGTTGTTGCATAATCAATAATGTGGTCGTCTTTGAGGTCAGGCAATTTTTTTTCAACGACTGAACCCATACGAAGCGCGTAACCGCCGTGCGCGCTAATATATCGTG
>DATEAE010000120.1:0-8036 GCA_035288505.1 Candidatus Nanoarchaeia archaeon | reverse complement strand
AAATGAATTGAAGTCAGTGAAAGCAAAAATGGAGCAGTTAGATAGAGAAGTCCACGAGCTTCGGGCAGACTTTGAGGATACACACTTAAGCACTGAAGAGAAAAAACTGCTTATTGATACACTTGATGACGAAGCAAAAGGAAAAACAGTATCACTTTCACAAATGCGCAAACGTTTAGACATAGAAAATGCTTTGTATTGAATTCTCTCAGGTAGCCTCTAAATTTCTTGACAAAGCAGAGCAAAATATCGCTCAGCGACTGATGCGAACAATCGAGTCGCTTGAGGCAGAACCGTTTCCAAAAGGTGTAACACGCGTTGAAAACCAGTGGTTTGAAAAAGAAAATGTGTTTCGAATTCGTGTGGGAGATTACAGAATTTTGTACAGCTTCAATAGCGAGAAAAAACGTGTCATGATTGTGAATATCGATAACAGAGGAAGAGCGTACAAAAACTAAACTTTTTTTCAAAAACTTTAATCGTCACAAGTTATAGACTCCCAGTCACTGCCGTTACCAAAGGAAGAAAAAAGATTAAACGTTTAAAAAATTATTTTTTTTTTTGCCTCTTTTTTATTCTAACGACCATACGAACAAGTGAGAAGAAAAGTTTGAAGCAGCAAACCTCTAAAGCATGCTATTTTTTTGATTTTTCTTCAAAAGCTTTATAAGTAATCGTCGATAAAAAGTGAGAATGGAAGAAAAAGTTAGAGTTTATGCGGTGAAGAAACCGGGTGAAATAACTGCGTCAACTGCTTTTATTACAGAGGGAAAAAGTAACTATATCCTACCACCAGTACCACACCCATGCCAATTAGATGATTTCAATTTGTTTGCAGGCAGATATATTCTTGCAGAGGCATTATCTCGTAGTCCTCTGTGGTTGAGATCAAACCTAGAACAACCACTTGAAATTGGGGTTCAAGTTTTCCCTCTCGCAACAGCAGAGGGGTTTAGAAGGCTCAATAAAAAATCAGATAATATATTTGAGGTTGTATCTGTGACAGAACTGCCATTTGAAGCCTATCTTCGAGAAAAACGAAAGTACAATGCACTGAAAGAACAAGCAACAGAAGCGCAAAGAAGAATTTTGGAAGTACACGCCAACTGCATCAAAACCCTCGAAGAGATTCGCGACGAAAAGCTAAGAGAGGTTCAAATTCCTCAATTTTCCCTCACCGACCTTCTCCCAAAATAAGCCCAAACCAAAACCTTTATAAACCGCCCCCTTTTTTTGAACACTCTTATGCCGCTCACATGTATTTCTCTGACAAAAAGTTTTTCCTTGGAAAAGCTCTGTCGGAAAATTCATGTTGCCCTGGTAGTGTAGTGGCCTATCATGAAACCCTGTCACGGTTTCGACCCGGGTTCGAACTCGCATTGTAAGCATTTACATGCAGGAGAAAGTCCCGGCCAGGGCGTTCCTCCGAGAGAGGAATGTTGGGCCGGTAGCTCAACCTGGTAGAGCACTGGACTTTTAATGTCCAGAGGGTATCCAGGGGTTGCGGGTTCGAATGGATAAGCGCAAAAAGCGTTTATGCACGGAAGTCCCGTCCGGCCCGTCATAATCAAGAGGATAGACACGCTTCGAGGAAGCAAAGAAATAATGGCGTTTCACGTCTCCGAACACATATGGGTGCCGCAGCACAAGAAGCTGTCGAAGGAAGAGAAAGAGGCACTTTTGGAAAAATATCACATCACTGTAAAGGAGCTGCCTCGTATTTCTAAGCACGATTCAGTATTATCAGAGCTGAGTGCTGAGCCTGGCGATGTTGTCAAAATCACACGAAATAGCGCAACCGCGGGCAAAGCCACATATTATAGGGTGGTATCAAATGGATAAAGGCATTCTGATTAAAAAGTACTTTGAAGGATTCAAGTTTGTCGAGAGCAACATCCAGTCGTTTAACACATTCATTGAAAGAGGCATGCAGGAAGTTGTTGACGAAAACAAAGAAGCCGAACCAACCATCATTCCAGACAACATCGACCGTTTCGTTATCAAATTCGGCAAGATTTGGGTTGGCAAGCCCGAAATAATTGAAGCCGACGGCAGCAAGCGCAATATTATGCCAATAGAAGCGCGCCTGCGCAAGATTTCATATTCTGCTCCAATATTCCTCGAAGTGAGTGCTCACATCAATGATGTTCAGAGAGAGAGCTTCACAGCACAGATAGGCAAGATGCCCATCATGCTCAAAAGTAAGTATTGCCACATCATGGGAAAGAACAAGGAAGAATTAACAACTTTGGGCGAAGATCCATATGACCCAGGCGGATACTTCATCATCAACGGAACAGAAAAAGTGATTATTACCGTCGAAGATTTGGCACCTAACAATTTTATCGTCGATAAAGAAGCGGAAGACAAGTTTACAGGAAAAATATTTTCTGAGCGGGGCTCATACAAGATTCCACATACCCTCGAAAAAAGCAAGCAGGGCCAGCACTTCTTAAGTTTTACACGAGTAAAGAAAGCGCCAATAGTACTGGTATTGAAAGCACTGGGACTGGTACAGGATGAAGAAATCATGAAGAATGTCGCATCATCCGGACAATCAGAAGTATTCACAAACCTGTACGAGTTCGTTGAAGTCAAGACACAGGAAGAGGCGATGGACCAGCTTGCAAAGCTCATTGGAATTACACAGGTACGGGAGATTCGCCTCGAAAGGACACGAGAAGTTCTGAACAAGTATCTCCTGCCGCATTTGGGAACAGAAAATGAGCAGATGCTCTATAAAGCATACAACCTCTGCAGGATGTGGAAGAAGTACATAGACGTCAGTAACCATATTATAACACAAGACGATAAAGATCACTACGCAAATAAGAAGCTCAAGCTCGCAGGCGATTTATTGATGGATTTATTCCGTGTAAATTTCAAGGTTCTCGTCGGAGATTTGCTCTACAATTTCCAGCGCATCATTAAGAGAGGAAAGCTTCCATCCATCCGTGTCATCATCCGTGAAAAACTGCTCACCTCAAGACTTTATTCATCCATGGCCACAGGCACATGGGTTGGTGGCAGAAAAGGTATTTCTCAGCGACTGGACCGCGCAAATTTCACCGCATCGATGTCCCACTTACAGCGTATTGTTTCACCATTGAGTGCCAGCCAGGAAAATTTTGCAGCACGCGCATTGCACAGCACTCATCTGGGCAGACTATGCCCGATTGAGACACCTGAGGGTACGAATATTGGACTACGAAAGAATCTTGCACTGTTATGTGTAGTATCACATGAATCAAACGAACAGGAAGTGTTGGCGACACTAAAAAAATTCGGGCTTGATGCACTATGAGCAATGTCTTTTTGAATAACAAGTTTGTTGGGACTGTCGAAAATGGGCAGGGCTTCGTTGAACACCTGCGAAGCGAACGTCGCAAGAATCAACTCCCTCAGAATGTCAATGTAAGTTACAATGAACAGCTTGACGAAGTGTACAGCAGCTGTACTCAGGGACGTGCACGCCGCCCACTCATTGTTGTAAAAGACGCAAAACCACTACTCACAGAACAGCATCTCAAACAGCTTGAACGAAACGAGATGACGTGGCACGATCTTCTTCAGCAGGGAATTATAGAATATCTTGATGCGTCAGAGGAAGAAAACACGCTGGTTGCTTGGGATGAATCTCAATTAACAACAGAACATACACACATTGAAGTTGTTCCATTTGCAATTGTTGGCATCGCCACCGCACTTGTTCCGTATGGCAATTACAATCCAAGTGCACGTCTTAATGGTGGTTCAAAAAATCAAAAACAGGCATTGGGCTTTTACGCTGCTAATTTCCTCGTCCGCATGGACATGGATGTAAACATACTCCATACACCACAGGTTCCGATTGTACGAACATTTGTGCACGACGCAGCAGAGTACGACAAGCACCCGTCAGGTCAGAATCTGGTTGTAGCCATTATGAGCTACGAAGGTTATAATATGGAGGACGCAGTTATCCTCAACAAAGGAAGCATCGAGCGTGGCTTGGGCCGCAGCACTTACTACAGACCGGCAGTTGCTGAAGAGTTGCGATACAGCGGTGGCCTTGTTGATGAGATTTCAGTTCCTGATAAAGATATCAAAGGATACAGAACCGAACAGGAGTATCGATACCTCGAAGAAGATGGCATCGTACACACTGAGGCAGTTGTTCATGAAGGCGATGTTATCATCGGCAGGACAAGCCCGCCCCGTTTCCTCAGCGCGCTGGACGAATACAATCTGGCAGGCGCGTCCAGAAGAGAAAGTTCAGTATCATTAAAACACGGTGAAGAAGGCGTCGTTGATTTTGTGTTGATTACGGAAAATGCCGAGGGCAACAAGTTAGTACAGGTTAGGATACGAGACCAGCGTATTCCTGAGATAGGCGACAAGTTCACAAGCAGACACGGACAGAAAGGGGTTATAGGATTGATTGTTCCGCAGACAGATATTCCATTCAGTGTCAATGGCATCGTTCCAGATTTGATTTTTTCACCGCATGGTATCCCAAGCCGTATGACGTTGAGCCATTTGATTGAAATGATTGGCGGCAAAGTCGGTTCGCTTGCAGGACGATATATTGATGGAACATTGTTTGCCGCAGAACCTGAAGAACAATTACGACAGGAAATGTTGACATTAGGATTCAGAGATGACGGCACAGAAACATTTTACAATGGATTGACCGGAGAAAAAATGCAAGCGCGTATTTTTACAGGTAACATGTATTATCTCCGACTGAAGCACATGGTCGCAAACAAAATACATTCACGCGCGCGCGGTCCAATTCAATTACTTACTCGACAGCCAACCGAAGGTCGCGCAAAAGAAGGCGGCTTGCGTCTGGGAGAAATGGAAAAAGATACATTCGTTGCACACGGTGCATCATTGTTGCTCAAAGAGCGTTTCGATTCAGACCGAACAGTCATTCCAATATGTGAGAACTGCGGGTTAGTAGCAGTACGCGACGAGTACAAGAACAAAACATATTGCAGTATGTGCGGCGAGGATACCGAAGTAAATTACATTGAAATGAGTTATGCATTCAAGCTGCTGCTTGATGAGCTTAAGAGCCTTGGAGTTTATCCAAAAATGGCATTGAAAAACAAGTTTGAGGAATAAAATGCAAAAAAGCGAAGAATTCATTTACAAAAAAGTTGAAATGATTACATTTGCATTATTTAGTCCGAAACAGGTCCAAAAGATGGCAGCGGTCAAGATAGTGACACCTGAACTGTATGACAAAGAAGGTTATCCGGTTGATGGCGGTTTGATGGACGTCCGTCTTGGCGTCATTGATCCTGGACTGCGATGTAAAACATGTGGCGGACGACTGAAAGAATGTCCTGGTCACTTTGGATACATCGAGCTTGCACGACCTATTATTCATTACAAGTTTGTACGCATCGTTCTTGACATCCTGCGTTCATCGTGTAAATCGTGCGGTCATATTCTTATTCCTGAAAATAAGATAGCACGATACAGAAAAGTGATAGCACAAACGGCGAAGGAAGATAGTGAAGGTCCGCGAAGAAAGATAAAAGCAATTATCCAGCGTCTTGGAACAAGAAAGAAATGCCCACACTGTAGTAAAAAGCAAAGCAAGATTATTCTTGAAAAGCCAACAACATTTTATGAGGACGAAAATAAAATAAGTCCAATTGAAATACGCGCACGGCTTGAACGTCTCAATGATGAAGAGCTGTCTCTCTTCGGCATTAATCCAAAAACTGCACGTCCGGAATGGATGATTTTGACTGTACTACCAATTCCACCAGTGACTATCCGTCCAAGCATAACGCTTGAAAGCGGCGAGCGCAGTGAGGATGACCTGACACACAAGCTTGGAGATGTTGTCAGGATTAATCAGAGATTGTTTGAAAATATCAATGCAGGCGCTCCTGAGATTATTATTGAAGATTTATGGGATTTGTTGCAATACCACATTACCACATTTTTCGATAATGAAGTTGCGCAGATACCACCGGCACGACATCGTGGTGGCCAGTTGCTGAAGACGATATCCGCACGAATTAAAAGCAAAGAGGGTAGAATTAGACACAATCTCGCAGGAAAGCGTACAAATTTCAGCGCGCGTACAGTGATATCTCCTGACCCGATGCTTGCGCTGAATGAAGTAGGCATCCCCATGCAGATAGCACAGAAGCTTACAATTCCAGAAAGAATAACAACGTGGAACAAAGATTATTTAGCAAAATTTGTTGAACGCGGACCCCATCTGTATCCTGGAGCAAATTACATTGTCAGGCCTGATGGAAGAAAGAAAAAAATAACAGACGAAACAAGAGAAGAAATACTTGAAGAGCTAGCACCGGGGTACATCATCGAGCGTCATCTGATGGATGGCGATACTGCAATCTTTAACCGTCAGCCAAGCCTGCACAGAATGAGCATGATGGGACATAAGGTACGTGTCTTGCATGGTCGTACATTACGATTGCATCCGGCAGTATGTCATCCCTATAACGCAGATTTTGATGGCGATGAGATGAATCTGCACATACCGCAGACAGAAGAAGCACGTGCCGAAACTGAAGTGTTGATGATGGTACAGACCCAACTGATTTCACCAAGATATGGGTTACCAATTCTCGGATGTATTCAAGATTCTATCACGGGCAATTATTTATTGACAAAAAAACTCAGCTACTCCCATGAAGAGGCGGTTGATTTACTTGCATCGATAGGTATGATAGAAATCAATCTGCCAAGAGGCAAGCAAGTAACAGGCAAGCAGGTGTTCAGCGCGCTGCTTCCTGCAGATTTGAATGCCACAGGAAAAACAAAAACAGGCGATATAGTCACTGTTATAGGCGGACAGATTACCGAAGGCGTCATGGACAGTTCAGCCCTGGGAGAAGAAAGCGGATGGCTCATCCGAGCGTTGCATGAACGATACGGTGACAAATTCACACTTGATGTGTTAGGAAAGATTGCATGCTTGGGCATTAAAGTGCTTCTCCGTCACGGGTTCACTATAGGGATAGCAGATACGGACTTACAGAAGGAAGGCACAACAAAAATCCGAACCACACTTGAAGAAGCTGAAAAAGAAGTTGACAATCTTATCAAGACATATGAAAGAGGAGAGCTTGAAGCACTGCCCGGAAGAAGTATTGCAGAAACACTGGAGCTTCGCATTCTTGAAGTTCTGAACAAGGCACGTAACCGTTGTGGTGCAATTGCAATGGAATCAAGTGGAGATAACGCATCAATAATAATGGCACGCAGCGGAGCACGCGGAAATATTCTCAACATAGCTCAGATGACTGCAGTTGTAGGACAACAGGCATTGAGAGGAAAGCGTATCGAACATGGATATCGAAATCGTACATTATGTTATTTCAAACAAGGCGATTTGTCACCTTCCGCACGGGGCTTCATCGGACATTCATTCAAAAGCGGCATGAATCCGGCTGAATTTTTCTTTGGAAGCATGACAGGACGTGACAGCCTGATGGATACAGCATTGCGTACGCCAAAAAGCGGATACTTGTACCGCAGATTGAGCAATGCAATGCAAGACTTAAAAGTTGAATATGACAAAACAGTAAGAGATGTCAGCAAGCGCATTATTCAGTTTAATTACGGAGAAGATGGCATTGATGTTACACGCAGTGAGAATGGGAAAGTCGCAGATATTCCCCAGTTGATAAAGGAGGTCAAATAAATGGACAAGTTCACGTCAATCTTTCAGGAATACGAAAAACATTTGCCCATTTCAATCATCGACGAAGTGAAAGCAAATATAACAGACAAGATGAGTACTGAACGGCTCCAAAAAATATTTGACATTCTTGTGCAGCGCTATGAACATGCGCAGGTATCAGCAGGCGAGGCAGTTGGGTTAGTCGGAGCAGAAAGTATTGGCGAACCCGGTACGCAAATGACTCTCAATACATTCCACTTTGCAGGAGTTTCCGAAATGAACGTCACGGTCGGACTGCCAAGAATCATTGAAATTTTTGACGCGCGCAAAGAGATTAAAACACCAATGATGGAGATTTTCCTCAAAAGTCCATATAACA
>DATEAE010000119.1:0-3796 GCA_035288505.1 Candidatus Nanoarchaeia archaeon | reverse complement strand
CAAAGTAAAAGAAGCACAAACGATGATGAAAACAGCAAAAGCAGCATTGAAATCTGCCCATAACTTTGTGCAGAAAATCCATCAGGAGCTTAAAGCTCAGCGGCAGACTGAAACACTCGCTGAAGTAGAAACCGAAGTTGAGGTTGAAGCTGAAGCAACTGCAGAGGCTACTACTGAATAATTTTTTTTATTTACTTTTCAGTGAACAGATACGAATATAAAGCTTGAATGTAAAAGGAGGAAATATGAACAAATACATTACTATTTGCATGATTGCATTGGTCCTGATTGCAGGCTGTAAAGGAACACCAAAAGCTGACGTGGTTGAAACACCTTCGGTCGCGGTAGACACTTCAAGCGCCGTAGATACAACAGCGGATATAGCGCCCGCAGAAGAATTAGACGAAGAGCTTGAAACCGAAAACCTCGACACTGTGGGTGCCGCGCTCGACAATTTGACGTGGTAAAGTTTTTTTCTTTTTTTTTGTGAGTCTCTTTGCATTCTAATGTTTTTTTTTATAATCGCAACCTTAATATAGAAATAAACAACAACAACATTCATGCAGCGCGTTTCAAAAGATTTACCGCTTTCTGAACTGACCTTGCGCCGCTACGAAAAACCCGCTGATTTAACTGGCAGAGATTTAGTCAAGCGCCTTTGTTTAAGTCTTGGACTCTTGCAGCCCGGCGACAGCAGAGACGTCGTTGTCGATGTTTTCATGGTTCTTTTGGAAGCACGCAAGAACAAAGAAGAGCTGGAAAGCGAAATTGTCAGAGACAGAGTGATAGAGATGCGTAAGCGTCATAACCTGTCACAGCTTGGTATCGCACATTCCAATGTACGCCGACAATTAAAAAGATTGAAAGACATTTTTCTCGTAGAAAACAATATTACCAAATACCGTATTCCTGAATTCCTCCCATTAAGTGAAGTGTTCAGAGATAAAGGAGAAAGCTTTTTGCTCAATTCAATTCTGGTACGTGTCAGGGAGTACGTCGATCAGGTGGATAAAGATTTTGGGTGAATTATGAGCTTTCAAGAAACTTTTTTAAGTTATGCACTCCCAGTCCTGTCGTTACGAAAGGAAGAAAAAAATAAAACGTTTAAAAAAATATTTTTTCACATTCCTTCTGCTTCAACGACCAGCATGAACAAGTGAAAATGGCATCAACTAAAAATTCTGTCATAATGTTCTCGAAACACTTCTCGTGGAATAAAATAAAACGCCAGAAAAATGAGTGATGGTACTATAAGTAAATCATCGAGCTGTCCAACAACAGGAATGAAATCGGGAATAAGGTCAATAGGCGAAACAAAATAGGCAACTGCAACAATCAGAAGAATTTTTGAGATACGCGGAACCCGGCGGTCATTTTTCAAATTCTTTCCGAGAGAAATATATCCTGCCACGTTTTTCCTGATTTGAGCGAGATTAATCACGCAACAGCAATAAGGTTCTTCACACTGACCTCAGAAAGTGACTCTGGTGGTATACGCTTGCTCACATCAAGTAATTCGATACCCAGAAGATTGTCTTGTTCATCTAAATCAATAATTGTAAAATCATCTATCTTTTTATTTTTTGCGAACGTACCTCTTCTAAACTCAATATACATTGCATCCGCTTCTTTGTCGTACGTGATTTCCATAGTTATAACCAATAGAGTGTTATTACCTTTAAAGATTTTTCTGTTTTTTCGCAGACTACTTCAACAGTGCCACGAGATATTTTTTTCTGATAATAATACTTTTCATACTTCTTAGTGGTCTTATCAGGATTTTTTATTGCATCAATTATCTCTTCGCGAAGAAACTTTCTTTTCTTCATTCTATATTCTGCATGAAAACTGAACACGATATTCATCCTTTTACCATCTCAATTTCTTTCTCACTGAGCACTTTCCACGAGCAAATTTTCAATCCGCCTAACGCAAGTTGTCCTACCTTCGTCCTCTTTAACGCAACAATATGAAGCCCGCATTCCTTCAACAATTTTTTAACAATATGCTTTCTTCCTTCATGCAACGTCAATTCAATAGTATTGGGATTAACAAGCTTGGCTTTGCACTTCACAACTCTTTCATCAATAACCATGCCATGCTGTAACTGCTGAACGATTCGCTGAGAAATCACAGTATCGCATCGTGCCTCATACGTTTTGATAACTTGATACCGCGGATGCGTTACGCTATTCGCGAAATCGCCATCGTTTGTCAGGAGCAGCAAACCTGAGGTATTGAAATCGAGCCTTCCCACAGGAAACACACGCTCATTGAGATTGATATAATCCATGATTGTTTTATGAAACTTGTCGGTCAATGCGGTCACACAATCAGCAGGCTTGTGAAACACGATAACAATCTTTTTGGTTGGTTTGACTGCTTGTCCATCGACACGGATAACATCGGTTTCTGAAGCAGACGTTCCGATAGAAATGAGCTTGTTATTGACCGTCACCCTGCCTTGCTTGATGAGCTCTTCAGCTCGACGGCGTGAACAATAGCCACGATTACTCAATAACTTCTGAACACGGTGTTTTTCTGGCATAAGTGTATTCTCGCAGCAACCTGTCAGAAACTGCGTTCTGAGCACATCAGTTTTTCACTGTGAAAAACTAAATGTTTATATACTTACGCTTGCAAAACAGAACTGCACAGTATCATAAGCATATTAGTGCAAGGTGAGTACAATGATGGAAGGAACAGTGAAATGGTTTAATCAGGCAAAAGGATTTGGTTTCCTTACTGGTGATGATGGACAGGAGTATTTCGTTCACCATTCGCAGGTATCCAAAGGAGCATTCCTAAAAGAGCAAAGCCGTGTTTCTTTTGAAGTGAAAGACACTGAAAAAGGAAAGCAGGCACAAAATGTCTCTTTGAAGCAGGAAGCAGCAGCAGAAGACGAAGTAGCTGCAGAATAAGGTTTAAAAGCTCTCATTCTTTCTTTTTTTCTATGTATAACCCGCTAGAAGACTCATTTCTCATTCAAAAGTATGTACAGAAGTATGCGCACGGCTCTGTGCTCGACATGGGTACCGGAACAGGTATTCTTGCAAAAACTGCAGCACGAAACAAAAAAGTAAAAAAAGTGCTCGCAGTTGACATCGATGACGCAGCAATCACCTATTGCAAAAACACGATACGAAGCAAAAAGATATCATTCACCGTTTCAAATCTGTTCTCAAACATAAAAGGCACATTTGATACCATCGTATTTAATCCTCCCTATCTTCCAGAACATCCAAATGAGGACAAAGATGTTGCGCGAGCGGTGTCCGGCGGAAAGAAAGGCTATGAGCTGATTGCGTCGTTTCTCAACCAAACTGGAAAGCATCTCAATCCACAGGGCAACATTCTTCTGCTGTTCTCGTCATTGACAAACAAAGGTATCGTTGACAAACTCATCGAACACAACGGTCTCGTTTTCGAAGAGCTTGGTACCCAAAAATTCTTCATGGAAACATTGTACTGCTATCTTATCAAAAAGAACCAAGTGCTTGAACATCTCAAACATCGTGGAGTTAAAAAAATAGAATTTCTCGCAAAAGGAAAACGAGGATTGGTTTATACTGCACTGTACAAAAGAAAAAAAATTGCAATCAAAGTCCGTCAATCCAAAAGCAAAGCACAAGAAAGAATTGAAAATGAGGCTGCATGGCTCAAGAAGCTCAACAAATACAACATCGGCCCAACTCTGTTGTTCGCAGGAAAAGATTTTATTGTATATCAGTTCGTCGATGGCACATTTTTTTCGAAATTTATTGAATCACACAATGCTCCCACAATAAAAAAAGCA
>DATEAE010000118.1:0-2667 GCA_035288505.1 Candidatus Nanoarchaeia archaeon | reverse complement strand
TGCTTTTTCTTTTTTCACGTGGACGCTTCGTACAAATTCGAGTTCCATTGCGTCCAAACCAAGCGTATTGAGATGAGGGAAAGCTTCCAATGTTGTTGCTGTGCCTGGTGTGCTCAATGGAATTCCTGCAGTGCCGAAGTGAAGCTTGGTTGGTTTCATTTGAGATACTCTTTTAGCTGTTCCAGCAACTTTGGTATCTCTTGAAGAGCTTCTTCTACAGTCTCGATTGAGACATCATCACCATAATAATTTATCCCGTTCCTCATTTTTCTGTAATGGTCGAATCGCAGTGCAATTTTTCCGTTTTTTATTACCTCTTTCAAGAAGATTGTGATGACTTCATGCGACAGAAATTTGTAACCGTACTGATAACCCAGTGCTTCGCAGTATTGTCGCAAGCCTTCGTACAACTCACGGAGAATTGACTTTAGCGTGTCTACTTCAAATGGTATTTTTTTTGCTGATGAAACAGCCTGTTGTGCTGATTTCAGTAAACTTTTTGCTTTGATTCCATCTTTTGGGATGATTCTCGCGTACCCTTCATCTATGCTCTGTTGAAATGTCATTCAATTATCTCCAACTGGCCAGAGAGTACCATTCCGTTACAAATACTATTTACTAATTCTTGATTTGTTTTCTTCATGTCGCTGATTTTTTTCGGAGTAAACAAATGAATACTTATCCGCTTTTTGAGCATTTTATCATATTTGTCTGTACTGAATTCTTTTTTAACAGGAGTGATAATACACATATCAATATCACTTTCTTTTACATCCGTTGCATGTGCGTAGCTTCCAAAAAGCACGATTGTTGGATAATCATAAAACCGCTCCATGTCTTCGATAATGTGAGACTCACGGAGCTTCTCAAGATTATAATACAATCTCAAATTGAGCCATTTTCTTTCCTGCTGGCGTGCTCGGTATGCTGTAAATGGCTTGCTCTCTGTCCTGGCTAACAGCCCGTCTTTGACAAACCTGTTCAAATAACTCCGCGCAGTCATATGGTTTATTTTTGCTAATCGTGCTACTTCACGGATGTGAAACTGTTGTACCGGATCTTCAAAAAATATGCTTAGTATGGATAATTCTTTATACATTTGGATATTAATATATCCAGTTGTATATAAATGTTTACACTAGAGCTTTCGTACAATCCCGTTCGTCGCATCGACTTCTACTAAATCGCCGTTCTTAAAAACTTTCGTTGCAATTTTTGTTCCAATCACGCACGGTTTCTGCATTTCACGAGCAATTATTGCAGCGTGACAGAGAACGCCGCCTTCATCAGTTACAAATGCTGCTGCTTTTTCCATTGCAGGAACAAAGTCTGGAGTTGTCATACAGGATATCATGATGTCGCCTTTGTTCACGTTGCCTATCTGCTTCGAGCTGATTACAATTTTTGCTTTTCCTGTTACACAACCTCTACATGCGGTTGTACCAACAATTTCTTTATTGTTATCATAATTGTCGTCTTTAAGCTCAATCTTGTAGTTTTTTAATGCGTTGCGAAAATCGTCCACGATAAGTGTGTCCTTAAAATACGCATACCCTTCTTTTCTTTTGTTATATAAAGTGTCAATATTTTTTGACTTTATTGATGCTGTGATTTCTTCTATTGCCATAAACTGAAGGGTCTCATATTCCCATTGTTCTTTCTCAGCGAGTTTCGCCAAGCATTTATTAAAGAATGAAACTGTATCTGCATGCAATGTATCTTTCTCACGCATTTTTCTTGCTTCCCTCAGGAGTTCTTCTTGGAATAACTTTATGTGTTTTAACCTGTCCTGTTCCCATAATGAAAGCCAATACGAAAAAAATATCCCTCCATACCCTCTTATAAAATTATTTGAGCATTCGGTTATTGACTTAAGAATTTCATTAGATACTTCACCAACCACTCTTATTTTTAGCCATTTGATCGCATTTTCATTTTCTTCATATAGTTGATAAATTTCGTCACTTTCTTCAACCCATCGGGAAACCAGTGGAGGAAGTTCTTCGTATAATAACTTCGTTTGACGATAGCTTGCAATGGTGTCATTTTCATAAATAAAAATAGCAAGAGGAGTTTTTATGTTAAATCTGTCTTCGACGTTTTTTTTAATTGCTTTTGCCCACGTTTCGGACATAACTAAAGGCCCGTGGCGACTAATTGCTCGTTCGTATTCCATTTTACTCTGTCTCAGCGTTCACCCATTCGTATCCTTTCTCTTCAATCTCCAATGCAAGCTCTGCTCCGCCTGACTTTATGATTTTGCCTTCTATCATGATATGCACCTTGTCGGGCTTGATGTAATTCAACAGTCGTTGGTAATGAGTAACGACAAGCACGCCCATACCTGTTTTTTCTCGTACTTTGTTGACACTATTTGCGACTGCTTTCAATGCATCGATGTCCAGTCCTGAATCTGTTTCGTCGAGCAATGCGATTTTTGGCTCAAGAACTGCAAGCTGTAAAATCTCATTACGTTTTTTTTCTCCGCCGGAAAAACCTTCGTTGAGATAACGCTTTGCAAACGAACTGTCCATCTCCAGCAATTGCATGCGCTCTTTCAGCAATTTCATGAAATCTGGTACGCTCATTTTTATTCCCCGTAATTCATTTACTGCGGTTCGTAGGAAGTTCGCTATTGACACGCCACTTACCTCGCTGGGATACTGA
>DATEAE010000117.1:0-5630 GCA_035288505.1 Candidatus Nanoarchaeia archaeon | reverse complement strand
AATCTGAGGTTTATTTCTGAGCATGTTCAAAAACCACTTGATGTGAAGGTTACACACTCATTCCATTAGCCTATGGACAGGTAGTTTTTGACACTTAATAAACATTTTGAGTTCTTTTGGAATTGGTGCAACCTGCCTCATTTTCAGCTGATAACCTGATTTTGACGAAACGCAAAGAATGTTTTTTCTCCATGTTTTTGAAAGACGAGGATAATCTGTCCGGTAATGTGCGCCCCTACTTTCTTTTCGTAAAAGAGCGCTGCGTAAAATCATTTCAGAGCTGAAAATAATGTTTTGGACATTGAGAGCAGCAACAAGGTCCATTGTATTCGCACAATTAAACTTTATCCGAGCATACTTTTCTAATTGTATCACTGCTTTTTTCATGTCGTGAGCGTTTCGTGCCACACCACAGTGTTTCCACATCAGTTGTTGAATTGATTTCATGACTTTTATCGGGTTTTTGCCTTTGGAATGCTTTAATCGTTCAAATTCTTCATTTTTTTTCTTCACCAGTTTTTCATCAATGGGGATAGAATGAACTTTTCTGACATCTCTCGCAATTTGTTGTGCAGTTAATCTCCCAAAGACCATGATTTCAGCAAGACTGTTTCCGCCAAGCCTGTTTGCGCCGTGGACTCCCGCGGTAACCTCACCAATCGCATACAGGTTTTCAACAGTCGTTTTGCCGGTTGTATGATTTACAAACACACCCCCCATCGAATAATGTGCCGTCGGAGCAACTTCCATTTTTTGTTTCGAGATGTCAATGCCCGCATATTTTTGAAATTGCCAAAATATTTTTGGAAGTCGTTTGAGAATATATTGGCGGGGGCGATGTGAGATGTCAAGAAAAACGCCACCTCTTTTTGTTCCTCTTCCTGCCTGCACTTCAAGATAAATCGAACGAGCGACAATATCCCGTGCTGAAAGTTCCATGCGTTCTTTATCATAACGATGCATGAAACGCTCGCCTTTCACATTAGTCAGAATGCCACCCTCTCCCCGAACAGCTTCCGTTACAAGAATGCCCTCTGCTTCTTTTGGAAAAATCATACCTGTTGGATGGAATTGAAGCATTTCCATATCCATGAGCGTTGCGCCAACATCACCGGCAAGCTTTATTCCGTCGCCATTATTCTCCCAAAAGCGTGATGAACTACGCTGGAACATGCGGGAATAACCGCCAGTAGCCAATACAACTACTTTTGCTTGGAACATAATGACACTGTGCGTCTTTATATCAAACCCAAGAGCGCCGTTGACTTTTCCTTTGCTCGAAAGAAGCGAAAATATGTACATATTGCTCTTGAATTTTATTCTTCGCTTCATGACCTGATTGACAAGAACACGAAGAATTTCTTTTCCGGTGTAATCACCTGCGAAACATGCACGGCGGTACGTCGCTGCTCCAAAGAAGCGTTGCGTTATTTTTCTATTTGTTTCCCGATGAAACTTCATTCCCCATGATGCCAACTCATGAACTGCCCGAGGCGCATGTTTGCAGAGCAGCTCGACAGCTTTCGAATTATTTATTTCGCCACCATCACGCAATGTATCAGCCGCATGCAACTGCCAGCTGTCTTTCTTGTCCATTGTTTTGAGAGCTGCGTTAATGCCGCCGGTTGCGAGGATGGTGTGAGCATCACGTCGCGCACATTTGCCCACCACAAGAACATCGATATGTTGTTTATGCAGCTCAATTGCTGCGCGTAATCCAGCGCCACCGCTGCCAATGATGAGAACATCAGTTTTTACCGTATACATTACAGATGCGCAATCATTTTCCTAATACTTTGAACTGCGCCCTCAAACCTCTTTTTTTCGTCGTTTGTCAATTTAAGTTCAACAATTTTTTCAATGCCGTTTTTACCAAGCACAACGGGAACACCGCAATAAACGTCTTTTTCACCATACTCCCCATCAAGATATGCCGAACAAGGCAATGTTTTCTTTTGATTTTTCAGAATTGCTTCAACCATTTCCGTAATCGCCGCACCCGGAGCATAGTACGCAGAGCCTGTTTTCAGCAATGACACGATTTCAGCGCCGGCATTTTTGACGCGCTCAACAATTGCAGCCATCTTTGTTTTGCCAAGCACAGCACTTGCCGCAACATCATTAATGCGTGCATGTCCATCAAGTGGAACCATCTCTTCACCGTGTGAACCAAGGACCATAACCTGTACAGAATCACGAGTAACATGTGCTTCATCTGCAACAAAATAACTAAATCGTGAGCTGTCAAGAACACCGGCCATTCCAATAACACGATGCTTTGGAAATTTCGACACTTTTTTGGCAACATACGCCATTGCATCCAATGGATTTGTTACAACAATGAGAATAGACTTTGGTGAAAGCTGTGCAGATTTTTGTGTCACATCAGACACTATTTTTGCATTAATTTCAAGCAACTGCTCGCGCGTCATGCCGGGCCTGCGGGCGATCCCTGCGACAATCACAATAATTTCGGAATTTTTTGTCAGCTCATAGTCTCCACCACCAATCACAGAGACAGAAGATTTGAAGAGCGGAAGCGACTGGGCAATGTCAAGCGCTTTGCCTTTTGCCATGTCCGCTTCAATGTCAATGAGAACGACATCAGCAAGAGCCTTTTGAGCTATCAACGCTGCGGCTTGTGCACCGACCATTCCTGCGCCGATAATACTGACTTTAGACATAGAAAAGCTGAACCAAGCCTCTTTTAAATATCTTTGGTCAAACAAATGTATATAAATGAGAGAATGTGGAAGATGAAAGATGATACAGCTGGTTCAAGAATACGTCAGCATTGCTGCAAGAAAGCATCCGAATAAAACGGCTGTGGATTTCAAAGATAAAAAAATAACGTACAAACAGCTCGATGAGGAGACGAATAGAATTGCAAATATGTTGCGCAGTATCGGATGCAAGCGCAATGATCGCGTTGCATTTTGTCTGAATAAATCGATAGACTCAATCAAAGCCGTCATTGGAATCCTAAAAGCCGATGCAGTATATGTACCTTTAGACGCCCAGTCGCCAGATGAGCGACTGCTTCAAATTGTTCAGGACTGTACGCCGATTGCAATTGTTTGCAACGATGAAACGCAGGATAAAGCTCAGAAACTTTCAAACAATGTTGTTTCATTAACAAATATTAAATGTGACGCGTCTCCGCCGACGTATTGCAATATCAGGTCCGATATGGCCTATATATTGTATACCTCAGGCTCGACAGGGAAACCAAAAGGGGTCATGATAACACACTCAAACATTATCCATTTTATAGAATGGGTTACGTCACAATTCAATATGTCCGAGCATGATGTGTTTTCAAACCATGCACCGATGCATTTTGATTTATCAACATTTGATATGTATTCTGCGTTCAGCAATGCGGCAACACTTTGTCCAATTCCACCTGAACTCAATTCGTATCCTGAACAGTTAGTAGACTATCTCCAGCAAAAGAAGATAACAATACTCATGTGCGTGCCAAGCATTTTATCTTATATCGCACGAACAAATGCAATACAGCCTGACAGGATGCCCTCACTGCGTTTGATAATTCCTACTGGTGAAGTTTTTCCAACACCCTATCTCGCACAATGGAAGCGCACATTCCCTGAAAAGACATTTGTGAATATGTTTGGTCCAACAGAAACAACCGTTGAATGCACCTATTATGTTATTGATGTATTGCCATCGGACATGAGTAAGAATATCCCCATCGGTCGGGCATGCGGACATCTTGAAGTATTCGCACTCAAGGAGGATAATACATTTGCTGGTGTAGGCGAAGTTGGGGAGTTGTGCGTTCGTGGCCCAAGCGTCGGCTTGGGATATTGGAATAACCCGGAAAAGACAAGAGCAGCATTTGCGGACACATCTTTAGCACACGACTGGATGTATCGTACCGGAGACCTGGTTGAGCTGCAGAGCGATGGAAATTATATTCTCAAAGGAAGAAAAGATCACCAGATAAAATTTATGGGTTATCGAATAGAACTTGGAGAGATAGAAGTCGCGTTGCATTCTTTACCTTCGGTGAAAGAAGCGGTTGCGCTATTTTCGAAGATACAAGAGCCTGGAAAAATCGTTGCATTTGCAGTGTTGCAGGGAGAAAATAACATCAAAGAAGAGCTAAGTAAAATAATTCCTAAATATATGATACCTCAGGAGATTCATATAGTTGAGAATCTTCCGCGTACCACGACGGGGAAAGTTAACAGGGTATTGATAAAAGAAAACTATGAAAAAAATTTTAATCATCGGTAACGGCAAGATTGCTGTTGATTGTGCACGTATTGTTAAAAATGATAACGAGCTTGTTGGAATCGTGACCGAACCGTTAGCGTATTTGGGTGGTAAGTCACTCTCACAAATGCCGGATTCGTTCAATCCAATCGAAGCTCATGATATCAACAAGATAGCTCATGTGCTGAAAAACTTGCAGCCGGATATCATATTCAGCATCAACAATTTTCAGCTTATTAAAGATGAAATTTTAGGCATCCCACCGCTTGGTGTCATTAATTTTCATAATGGGCCGTTACCTAAATATGCTGGATTAAATGTGTGCAGCTGGGCTATCATCAATGGCGAAACTGAGCATGGAGTGACATGGCACTATGTTGACAAAGGTGTCGATAGCGGGAATATCATCGCCCAAAGTAAGTTTTCAATTGAGCAAGAGGAAAATGCACTACATTTAATCATGAAATGTATTAAAGAGGGTATAAAGCTGTTTAGTACCATTCTTCCCGAGGTGACGAAACAAAGAGTAAAAGGAATCGCACAGGATACATCACAGAGGACTGCATATAAAAAAAGTGAGCTGCCAAACAATGGAAAAGTTTCATTTGCATGGAACGGGAAGAAGGTGTACAATTTTATTCGCGGACTTAACTTTGACCCGCTTGAGAACAATTTTGTGCGTCCGCACTCTCTACTGAACAACACTAAATTATATATCGACCAGGTGGAGGTTATCAATGCTACTGCTGCAAAAGAAAATCACGGAATGATTGTCGCATGTGATGACACCAAAATAGTTGTACAGGCAAACGACGCGCAGATAGCACTGAAGAAAGTGCGGGACGACCAGCAGAAACCATTGTCCATCAGCGAGTGCGTGAGCAGATATAAACTGATGAAAGGAAGTTACCTTACATGACAACAACAGAACGCATAATCAAGATAATTAAAGAACTGAAAGGTGGCGATATTCAGGAAGACAACTTAATAAGAAGTGGTTTTCTTGACTCATTTGACATGATAAAGCTGACTGATGCTATTGCACGTGAATTCAAAAAAAACATTGAGGGAAAAGACATTACCGAAGAAAATTTCAATTCAGTCAGGGCGATTGCAGCATTGGTTGAGAAATGAAAAAGATATTCTTAGCAACAAATGGACCAGTACACGACACAGACATATTTACGGCATTTCAGAAAGCAGAGATAGTTGCAGGGGACACTGTTTTTGTCCATTCTAGGTTGTATTCATTCGGGCAATTAGCGGACGTAAAAACAAAAGAAGAGCTCGCAAATGCATTTGCTGATGCGCTTATAAAAAGCGTTGGCAACGGTACTATTATCATTCCAACATTTACATTTTTGTTTTGCACGACAGGAGTGTACGAT